>CAYFTQ010000008.1:0-17047 GCA_964346035.1 uncultured Roseospira sp.
GGCTTCAAGGCCACGCCGGGTTCCGGTTTCGTGTTCGCGCATACCATCGCGCGGGACGAACCGCACCCGGTCAACGCCCCGTTCAGCCTGGAGCGCTTCACCACCGGCGCCCTGATCGACGAACACGGCGCCGCCGCCGTGGCGCATTAGCGTATGCCAACGGCATCTGGCGATGACCGTTGGAGTCCTTGGCTGAGAACCGGCGGAGGGGCGAAGCTCATCCGCCGGACAAAAAGAGGCCCCATCATGCTGCTGATCGAATGCCCCTGGTGCGGGGCGCGCGAGGAGCCCGAGTTCCATTACGGCGGCCAGGCCCACCTGGCCCGGCCCAAGGACCCGGCGGCGCTGTCCGACGAGGAATGGGCCGCCTATGTGTTCCCGCGCGACAATCCAAAGGGCGTATTCGCCGAACGCTGGAGCCACGCGGCCGGCTGCCGGCGCTGGTTCAACGTCCTGCGCGACACCGTCAGCCATCGCATCCTGGCCGTCTACCGCATGGACGAGCTGCCGCCGGCGGTGTCCGACGCAAGCGCGGAGGGCGGCCGATGAGTGACCTTCCAACACAGGCCTTCCGGCGCGCCGACGGCGGACTCATCGACCGGTCGCGGGCCATCCGGTTTCGCTTCAACGGTCAGTGGCTGGAGGGCCATCCGGGCGACACCCTGGCCAGCGCACTCATGGCCAACGGCATCCACCTGATCGGCCGGTCCATGAAATACCACCGGCCGCGCGGCATCATGGCCGCCGGGGTGGAGGACCCGGGTGCGCTGATCCAGCGCCACACCCACGACGAACCGGCGCGAACCGATCCCAACGTGCGCGCCACCGTCTGTCCGCTGGTGGACGGGCTGGAGGCCGACAGCGTCAACGTCTGGCCCTCGGTCGAACGCGACCTGGGCGCGGCCATGGGCGCGGCCTCGCGGGTCATGGGCGCGGGCTTCTACTACAAGATCATGCACGGTTCGGCGTGGATGTGGCACCACGTCCATGAACCGATGATCCGCCGCGCCGCCGGTTTCGGGACCGCCCCGCGAGAGCCTGACCCCGACCGCTACGACCATCGCCACGTTCATTGCGAGGTGCTGGTGGTGGGCGCCGGCCCGGCCGGTCTGTCGGCTGCGCTGGCGGCATCGCGCTCGGGCGCGCGCGTCATCCTGGCCGACGAGGGCGAACGCCTGGGCGGCTCGCTGCTGCGGCGGGCGCGTGCCATCGACGGCCGCGCCGGCGTGGACTGGGTGGCGGGCGTCGAGGCCCGGTTGCGGGCCAGTCCGGACGTGCGGTTGCTGTCGCGTACCACGGTCTTCGGTTACTACGACGGCAACTCTCTGACCGCGCTGGAGCGCCTGACCGATCACCTGCCGCCCGGTCAGGCCCCGCCCGGCCTGCCGCGCCAGCGCCTTTGGCACATCCGCGCCAGGCGGGTCGTGCTGGCCACCGGTGCGCACGAGCGCCCCTTGGTGTTCGGCGACAACGACCGGCCCGGCATCATGCTGGCCGGCGCCGCCCAGACCTATCTGGAACGCTTCGCCGTGCTGCCGGGCCGCCGCGCGGTGCTGTTCACCAACAACGATGCTGCCTACGAGGCGGCGCTGGCGCTGTCCGCCGCCGGGGTGGAGATCGCCGCCATCGTGGACAGCCGGCCCGATCCCGGCCCCGGCCTGCCCGAGCAGGCCCGCGCCGCCGGCCTGCGCCTCATGCCCGGCTGCGTGGTCGGGCGCACCACCGGCGTGGCCCGCGTGAGCGGTGCCAGCATACACCGCTGCGACGACGAGGGCTTCGCCGAACCCTACCCCCTCGACACCCTGGCCTGTGACCTGCTGCTGGTCTCCGGCGGGTGGTCGCCGGTGGTGCATCTGTTCAGCCAGTCCGGCGGCAAGTTGCGCTATGACGCCGAGCGGGTGGCCTTCGTGCCCGACCGGGTGGTGCAGGATCAGGCCAGCGTGGGGGCCTGCGCCGGCACCTTTGATCTGGCCGGCGGCCTGGCCGAAGGCGCCGCCGCCGGGGCCGAGGCCGCGCGCCTGTCCGGGTTCGATCCGGGCGCGCCCCTGCCTTCGCCCACCGTCGAGGCGCCCGACCCCGGCACCATCGCGCCCTTGTGGCAGGTCCGGCCCAAGGGCATGGAGCCGCACGCCTGGGGCCAGCGCTTCGTCGATTTCCAGAACGACACCACCGCCGCAGACATCCGCCAGGCCACCCGCGAGGGCTTCGAGAGCGTCGAGCACGTCAAGCGCTACACCCTCACCGGCTTCGGCACCGACCAGGGCAAGACGGCCAACATCAACGCCATCGGCGTCATCGGCGACAGCCTGGACCGACCGATTGAGGCGGTCGGCACCACCACCTTCCGGCCGCCCTATACCCCCGTCACCTTCGCCGCGCTGGCCGGGCGCGACCGGGGCGACCACCTGGACCCCGCCCGACTGACCGCCATTCATGACCGCCATGTGGCTCTGGGCGCCCTGTTCGAGGATGTCGGCCAGTGGAAGCGGCCCTGGTACTATCCGCACGCTGGCGAGACCATGCGCGATGCCGTCGCGCGCGAGTGCAAGGCGACACGCCGGGGCGTCGGCGTGCTGGATGCCTCCACCCTGGGCAAGATCGACATCCAGGGGCCGGACGCGGCCGAGTTCCTCAACCGCGTCTACACCAATGCCTGGACAAAGCTGGCCGTCGGCAAGGTGCGCTACGGCATCATGTGCCGCGAGGACGGCATGGTGTTCGATGATGGCACGACAGCCCGCCTGGGCGAGGACCGGTATCTGATGACCACCACGACCGGCAACGCCGCCGCCGTGATGGACCATCTGGAGGAATACCTTCAGACCGAATGGCCGGACCTGCGGGTGCGCCTGACCTCGGTCACCGAGCAATGGGCCACGGTCGGCATCGCCGGCCCGAACGCCGGCACCCTGCTGGGCCGGCTGGCCTCCGGGCAGGACCTGTCCCCAGCGACGTTCCCGTTCATGAGCTGGCGCCCGGCCATCGTCGCCGGCCTGCACGCGCGCGTTTTCCGCATCAGCTTCACCGGCGAGTTGCAATACGAAATCAACGTCCCCTGGCACCAGGGCGGGGCGTTGTGGGACGCCATCATGCGCGCGGGGGTGGATTTGGGCGTTACCCCCTACGGCACCGAGACCATGCACGTCCTGCGCGCCGAAAAGGGCTTCATCATCGTCGGCCAGGACACCGACGGCACCATGACCCCCATCGACCTGGGCATGGACTGGATCGTCTCCAAAACCAAACCGGACTTCATCGGCAAGCGCTCGCTCAGCCGGCCGGACATGCTGCGCCCGGACCGCAAGCAGCTTGTCGGCCTGATCCCCAAGCAGCGCCGCCGCGTCTTCCCCGAAGGCAGCCAGATCGTCGAGCCCGGCACCAGCCGCAAGCCGCCGCCGGTGCCCATGCTGGGCTTCATCTCGTCGAGCTACTGGAGCCCGGCGCTGGAAAGCGGCATTGCGCTGGCGCTGGTGGCCGGCGGGCGGGCGCGCATCGGCGAGACCGTCGCCGTCGCCCTGCCGGAGGGCGAACAGCCGGCCATGATCTGCGACCCCGTCATGTTCGACAAGCAAGGAGCGCGCCGCGATGGCCTCCCCGTCGATTGAGACAGCCGGCCTGCCGCCCGAACTGATCCCGCCGATGGCCGTGCTGGGCGGCGCGGGTGGGCGCTGGGAAAGCCCGCTGCACGTCATGGAAGGCGCCATGGCCCGGCTCAGCGGGCCGCCGGCGGCGCTCAGCGGCATGCCGCCGCGTGCCGCCGTCACCCTGCGCGCGGCCGAGGGTATGCTGGCGGAGGTCGGGCGCGTGTTCGGTGTGGCGCCGCCGACCACGCCCAACACCTGGACGGCCAGCGCCGACGGCTGCCGGGTGGCGATCTGGCTGGGACCGGACGAATGGCTTCTGGTCGGGCCGGACGGCCTGGCCCCCGGCCTGGATGCCGCCATCCGCGAGGCGCGAACCAACGATCCCCGGCTGGCGGTCACGGACACCTCGCACAACTACACCACGCTTGTGCTGGCGGGGCCGCGTGCCCGTCTGGTGCTGTCCAAGGGCTGCGCCCTGGATCTGGACCCGCGCGGTCCCCTGAAGCCCGGCACCTGCGCCCAGACCACGGTCGGGCGATCCCGCGCGCTGCTGCGCTTCATTGTCGAGGGACCGGGCGGCTCGGGACCGGGCGGCTCGGGACCGGGCGGCTCGGGACCGGGCGGCTCGGACGCCATCGAGCTTTGGGTGCGCAACTCCTTCGCGCGCTACATGGCGGCATGGCTGCTGGATTCCATGACCGGCGTGGTCCACGAACCGGCGGATTTCTAGCCGCCACACCCCGCGAGCGCGGAGCAACCGCGCCGCCCGGATTCCAATCCGAACACAACAACAAACGAACCGTCGCATGCCCTCCGCCCGAGGGCCGCCGCAACTGGGAGGCAATCATGAAGTCACAAGCCCGCGTGGTGGTCATCGGCGGCGGCGCCGTCGGGGTCTCCACCCTCTACCATCTGGCCGCCAAGGGCTGGTCGGATGTGGTGCTGGTCGAACGCAAGGAATTGACCTCTGGGTCAACGTGGCACGCCGCCGGACTGCTGCCACTGTTCAACATGAGCTACTCAGTCGGCCAGATTCACAAGTATTCGGTTGCCTTCTATCAGCGGCTTGAGGAGGAAACCGGCCAGGACGTCGGCTTCCGTCAGGTCGGCAACATCCGCCTGGCGCAGACGCCGCAACGCATGGACGAATACCGCCAGTATGCCGGCGTCGCGCAGACCATTGGTGTCGAGGTCAACTTCATGTCCCCCGACCAGGTTCGCGAAATCTGGCCGCTGTGCGACATCAAGGGGCTGGTCGGCGCCATCCAGCACCCGGCGGACGGCTATATCCAGCCGGCCGATCTGACGCAGGCGCTGGCCAAGGGCGCGCGCGCCCGGGGGGCCGAGATCCACCGCAACACCACGGTCACCGGCATCGAGCAGGCCGCCAGCGGAGACTGGATCGTCAAGACCGACAAGGGCGACATCACCTGCGAGCATGTCGTCTCTTGCACCGGAAACTTCGCCCGCAAGACCGGCCGCATGGTCGGCCTTGACGTTCCGGTCATCCCGGTTGAGCATCAGTTCATTGTCACCGAACCCCATCCCGAGGTGGTCGCCCGGCGCAAGCAGGGCCTGCCGGAGATGGGGGTTCTGCGCGATTCCGACAACTCCTGGTATATGCGCGAGGAAAACGGCGGCCTGCTGCTGGGGCCCTACGAGGTGGGCGCGCCGTGCTGCTACGCCGACGACCCGCATCCGGAGACCGAGTGGGAGCTGTTCCAGGGCGATCTGGAGCGCCTGGAGCCGCACATCGAGGGCGCCATCCTGCGCGTGCCGGCTTTCGGTGAGGTGGGCGTCAAGCAGGTCTACAACGGCGCCATTGCCTATACCCCGGACGGCAGCCCCATCGTCGGCCCGGCGTGGGGCCTGCGCAACTTCTGGCTCAACGAGGGCCACAGCTTCGGCATCACGGCCGCCGGCGGGGCCGGCTGGCAGCTTGCCGAATGGATCGTCGAGGGCGAGCCGACCATAGACATGCTGGGCGTCGATCCGCGCCGCTTCGGCGATTACGCCACCAAGGGCTATCTGCGCCGCAAGACCGAGGAAGCCTACGCCAACGTCTTCACCATCCACTTCCCGGACGAGGAACGCCCCGCCGGCCGGCCGTTGCGCACCGCGCCGTGTTACGAACGCATGCGCGACCTGGGCGCGGTGTTCGGCCAGAAGTTCGGCTGGGAACGCCCCAATTTCTTCGTGCCGCCCGGCACCCCGGCCGAGGACGACTGGTCCTTCCGTCGCTCCGACTGGTTCAGGCATGTCAAGGCCGAGGCCCTGAACGTGGCCGAAAACGTCGGCCTGCTGGACATGACGGCCTTTGCCAAGGCGCGCGTCTCCGGCCCCGGTGCGGAGGCCTTCCTGGACCGGCTGGTGGCCAACAGACTGCCGAAAAAGATCGGCCGCGTCGGCCTGTGCCATGCCCTGACCCCTCGGGGCGGCGTGCATTCCGAATTCACCATCCAGCGCGAGGGCGAAAACCAGTTCTATCTGGTCAGCGCCGGCGCCCTGCAACGCCTGGACCACGACTGGATCCACAAGCACATGCCTGATGACGGCTCGGTCCAGGTCCAGAACCTGACCGGGGCCATGGGGGTGCTGGTGGTCTCGGGGCCGAAGGCGCGCACCCTGCTGGAGCGGGTCAGCGAATCGGACTTCTCCAACGCCGCCTTCCCCTGGCTGTCGGGCCGGGAGGTCGTCATCGGCATGGCTCCGGTCAAGGCGCTGCGCGTGAACTTCGTCGGCGAGCTGGGTTGGGAACTGCATCACCCGATCGAATACCAGAACCATATCTTCGATACCCTGATGGCGGCCGGGGCCGACCTGGGCATCAAGCCGTTCGGTATCCGGGCCATGGACTCCCTGAGGGTGGAAAAGTCCTATCGAATGATCGGAACGGAATTGTCGATCGAATACGCGGCCTATGAATCGGGGCTGGACCGCTTCGTGCACGCGGACAAGGGCGACTTCATCGGCCGCGACGGCCTGTTGCGCTGGCGCGACGCGGGCTTCAGAAACCGGTTCGTGACGCTTCAGGTGCATGACACCAGCGACGCCGACGCGCTGGGGAACAACCCGATTCATGACGGCGAAACGGTGGTCGGGCGCGCCACCGGCGGCAATTTCGGCTTCCGGGTCGGGTCTTCGCTGGCGCTGGCCATGGTGCGGCCGGAGGTCGCGGCCGAGGGGACCGAGCTGTCCATGGACATCCTGGGCACCCGCCACCGCGTCACCGTGATTCCCGAAAGCCCTTACGATCCCGACAACCTGCGTCTGCGCGGGCTGGACCCGAACTGAGGGCGCATCAGGCGATGACCCCGCCCGGGGGTGGCGCGCCGGCCGGACCGGCGGCGGCCTCGTCGTCGTCCGGCAGGGGCTCGACGAAGCGGCCGTCGCCCTGAAACGTCAGGGCACCCTGAAGGCCGAGGGCGCTCAGGCTACCCTCGGTCAGGCGCAGGAGGTCGGCGCGCAGCGAATCCGGCAGCGGGTGCGCGGTGCGGATCAGCAGCCGCAGCCGGCTTTGCGGGGCGTTCATCAGGCCGTCGATCTGCACCCGCCCCAGCGCGCTGAGCGAGACATCGATCAGGAATCGCTGACCGTCTCCGTTGCCGCTGGCGCCGTCATCGGCGCCGTCCTGGCCCGCCTGGTCTCCGCCTCCGCGCGGCCCCACGATCAGGCGGATCGGGCTGATCTCGGCCTGATCCGCGAACGGCAGCGTATAGGCGCGCCAGTCGCCGCCCGCGCCGTCGCGGGCCCTGCCGGCCAGCGCGCCGACGTCTTCTTTCAGGGCCGCCGCCAGACGGGCGCCTGCCGGGCCGGCTTGCTCCAGGGCGCGCATGCTGCCGGCGCCCGGCCATTGGCGCGTATCCCCGCCGGCGCGCAACGATCTGGTCAGGGAGATCATGGCCGCCGCCAGGTGCGGCCCGGGGCGCGGTATGGTCGCGTCCAGCGCGCGGGCGGCGGTGAGGTCGGCGCGCGCCAGGGTCTGAATGGCCTGGGTCAGGGTCGGCCAGCCGCGCCCTCCGTTCAAGGGTGTCAGCGGCCGGATGCCGTCTGCTCCGCCCGGCGGCGCCGGCTCGACGCGCGATACCGCAAGGGTGACGGTGGAGCCTGTGGGGGCATCAAGACGCACCGGCAGGGCGACCGTGCCCACCGGGGTGCGCAGCAGGGTGGCGGCGGGGGCGCCGCCGGCCAGCACGGTGCCGCCGAGGGCGCTGGGGCCGCCGGCCGGACCTGCGGGGCCGATGCCCGTAGCGGGGTTTCCGCCCGCAGCGCCTGTCTGAAGGCCCTGGACGCCGGGCCGGGCGCCGAATCCTGCCGCCAGCGAGCCGAGGACCCCGCCCCGCGCCGGACCGCCGACCGCGGTTACCGCCTTGGTTCCAGGAGCTCCTGCCGCGTTCTGTATGCTGGCGTCCGCCCGGCCTTGGGCGGCGCTTCCGCCCATGCTGGCAGAGCCGGTCCCGGCAGCACTGGCGGCGAAAGCGCCGGGAGGGGCAGCCCCGGCGCCGCTCACAGGCGGTTGGATGCCGGTCACGGTCACGGTCAGGCGGGTTCCCACTGTCATCGCGCCCGTCGGGCCGCCGCCGCCCACGGGTCCGGGCTGGCCCGGCGAGGCGCCCGGCGGCGTGGCCCCCGCCGGTGCGGCCGGCGCGCGCACGATGGTGGCTGTCAGTGCTCCGCGCCCGGGTGCGCCGGCGGGGGAGACGACCGTCGCGGCTGGCCCCGTTGCGGCGGAGGACCCGGCACCGCCGGGGCCGGACAGGCCGCCGGCTGCAAGACCGCCCGCTCCGGCGCCGGGCGAAGGGAACCCGGCCGACGGTCCCCCGGACCCGGCCAGGGGGGCGCGGCCGTTGACGGCCACCAGCCGAAGCAGGGCCTGGGGCTCGGGGGCGCTTTGGATTTGCAGGGATACCGTCGCACCGGCCGGCAACGCGACCGGCGTGCGGGCGGTCAGCAGTCCCAGGTCCGAGTGCAGCACGACCGTTCCGCCGCGCGGCACGGCCTGCGTCACCTCGGCCTGGATGACGGTGTTGGGGGGTTGGGCGGTCAGTGCGCGCGGCGCGCTCTCCACCACCAGCACCACCCGGGCCGCCGGCGTGGCCGGTGGCGGCGTGGGGGGAGGTACGGGCGGTGGCGGGGTGGTCATGCGGGTGCCTCGTCTGCGGCCGGGTTCCAAGCCCAGGTCTGGCCCCGGGTCGGCGCGCGCCAGCGCCCGCCGGCTATTCCGTCAACAGACGCTCCGCCAGGGCCTCGACATCCAGGGCCGCCTCGCTGTTCGGATGGCGGGTCAACAGGGGGGTCTGGTTGCGGATCGATTCCCTTACACGGGTATCCCGCCGGATCACGCCGGCCAGCGGCGGCGAGATACGAAGGAAGCCCTGGCAGGCCTTCAACAAGGTGCTGTAGGTGCGGTCGCCTTCACGGGTCGAGTTGGCCGCGTTCACCACCACGCGGATTTCGGCTTCGGGGCGTTCAATGGCGGTGATCTTGATAAAGGCGTAGGCATCGGTCAGCGCGGTTGGTTCGTCAGAGGTGACCACAAGGATGGTCGATGCCGCCCGGGCCATCTGGCGCACGGATTTCTCGACCCCGGCCCCAAGGTCCAGCAGAACGCGGTCATAGGATCGTCCCAACACCGCCAGATCATCGATAACCAGTTGCAGACGGCTGGCCGGAATGTTGGCCAGGCTGCCCGATCCGGAGCGCCCCGCGATGATGTCGAAGCCGCCCGGTTCATAGGGCGTGACGGCCTGGTTCAGGGTCAGGCGACCGGCCACCACGTTGCCCAGGTCGTGTTTCGGCATCAGGCCAAGCTGGATGTCGATGTTGGCCAGGCCCAGGTCGCCGTCGAACAGCAGAACGCGGTTTCCGCGTTTGCTCAGCGCATGACTGAGCGTAATGGCGAACCAGGTCTTGCCGACGCCGCCCTTGCCGGAGGCAATCGCGATCATGGTGCCGGCGGCCTGTCGAGGCGGCGCATGGGGCGCCATTGTGGGATCCAGCGTGGTCATCTCACGGCCTCGGTCAGGGGGGAAGCCTCGGGGGCGGAGGCGCGTTTGGACAGAACGGCGCCGTCAGAGGATGGTATGGTCTCCGTGCCCGCCTCGGCGTCGCGGCGCGGCAGGATCAGGCGCGCCAGCGCGCCGGCATGCAGGGGCACCAACCCGCTGGCCACGTGCGGGTTGATTGTCACTTCGCTGAACATCAACTGACCGGCGTCGGCGGCAGCCAGCACGCCGCCCAGCCGGCGCGCCATGTCCAGGCGCGTTGCCAGCAGGCGGGTCGCCCCGAGAGCGGCGAAGCTCTCGCCCGCCTCGGCCCCCTCCATCGGGTCGATGCCCGCGCCCAGAACGAGGATGGGTTCGACGTCGGCGGCCTCGATCAATTCACGCAGATAAGCGGTTTCGTGGCTTGAAAAGGGGTTGATCCCCGGGCTGTCGATGAACACCAGGTCGTGCAGTCCGATGCTGTCATGGACCAGATCGCGCAGCGTGTCCGGTCCGCGCGCGCGCTTCAGGTCCACTTCCAGGATGCGGGTAAAGGCGGCGAGCTGGGCCACGGCGCCGGCGCGCACCGTGTCGGCGCTGATCACGCCCACCGGCCGGTTGGCCAGCCGGGCGCGCGCGGCCAGCTTGGCCACCGCGATGGTTTTTCCCGCACCCGGCGGACCGACCAGCATGAAGGGGCGGGGGGATTTGCGTTCGGGTAGCGGCGCGAAGGCGAACAGGGTGTCCAGCGCCTGCATGCAGGCGTCCAGAGCGTCGCCCCCCTCCACGGCGCGGACATGGTTCAGCACCCGGCCGGCCAAGCCGTTGGGCACGCCATGATAGTCCAGGGCGGCGCGCACCTCCATCGAACGGGGGTCCTCGAACCGCCGGCTTGCGCCGACGGCGGCGCGGGCATCCCCCTCGTCGCCATCCTCCAGCGCCGATTGCAGGTCGGTGTCGACGCCGGGTTCCTCTACGGCGGCGGTGATGCGGATGGCGCCGTCGCCGGCGGCACGCTGAGTCGAGACAATGATTGCCTCGTCGCCCAGCTCCTGCCGGATCAGCGCCATCGCTTCAGCCATGCTGGGGGCGGAATAGCATTTGAGCCGCATGGACAGGCGGTCTCCCCTTCCTCCCGCCGGGTCGGACGTGTGTCGGGATCACTGCCCACGGCAGCGCGCCGGTCCCGGGTTGGCGCCTGTGACCACAAACTCCGCGCGCCGCCACTGCATGGTAGGATGAGTTCCGTTAAATGTGTCCTAACGGTGCCACGAAACCGTTACCAAACCGTCCGTCCCGGTTCCGGTGCGCTCCACCCGGCCCGCCACGTCCGGCCCGCTACATCCGAAACGCGGCGGGAAGGCGGCCGTGGGCG
Organism: uncultured Roseospira sp.; assembly: GCA_964346035.1. Taxonomy (GTDB): domain Bacteria; phylum Pseudomonadota; class Alphaproteobacteria; order Rhodospirillales; family Rhodospirillaceae; genus Rhodospira. The sequence continues at coordinate 10,944 of CAYFTQ010000008.1, forward strand.
AAGTCCCAGTACAGTTCACGAGCACGGCGCGCAAAGGGGCCGTACATCAGCTCCCGGTCCTCGTATCGGCGGACGGGCATGATCTTCAGGTGATTGCCGGTGGAGAAGATCTCGTCCGCCTCCAGCAGCTCGGAGGGGTCGATCTCGCGTTCCACCACCACGTGGCCGTCAAGGCGCAGCAACTTCAGCACCCGCTGGCGCGTTATGCCGGCCAGGAAGGTTCCGTTCAGCGCCGGCGTGCTGACGACGCCGTCCCTGGCCATGAACAGGTTGGCGGTGGCGAACTCGGCCACCTGGCCACACGGATCGGTCAGGACGGCGTTGTCAAAGCCGCGTGCGGCGGCCTCGCGCAGGGCGCGCCCGGCCATCGGGTACAGGCACGACGCCTTGCAGTCCACCGGGGCCTGGTCGGGTGCCGGCCGCCGAAAGCTGGACAGGCAGGCCGTCATGCCGCCCGGTTCCTTCATCGGGGTTTCCACCAGGGTCAGCATGAACCGCGTGCTGTCGCCATCGGCGGAGACCCAGCCGCTTTCGCAAAAGAACAGCGGGCGAATGTAGAGTTCCGCATCGGATGGGAACCGGGTCAGCCCCTCGCGGGCCAGACGCTCGATCTCGGTGGCGTCCAGAGGGGGGCGCATGCCCATGCGGATGGCCGATTCGACGGCTCGCTGGCAATGCAGATCCAGGTCCGGCGCCACGCCCTCAAAGGCGCGGGCACCGTCGAAAACGATGGAAGAAAGCCAGGTGGCATGGGTCAGCGGGCCGAGAATCGGGGGGTTGCCGTCCAGCCAATCGCCATCGACATAAGTCCAGGCCTGGGTCATCGCGGGGTGCGCTCCTGATATCGTTCGAGCCGTCGGCGCGGATCGGGTCGGCCGGTGGCGGGATCGAACAATCGCGGGTCATGCCACGGTCCCGCCTCACCTTGTGTTCATGCTCTGGTGTAGTATGCCGGGCGGCGATCCGGCAAGGCCCATGGAACAGGGTGGGCGCCGACACCGGCGTGTCCGCGCGCCACCGGCGCGAGAGCAGGGATGAACGATCGTGCGCACGATGCGCGAGACAGGCGTGGCGCTGCTGCTGGCCCTGGCATTGCCGCTTGGGGGTCAGTCCAGTGCTGCGGATGAAGCAGACCAACACGCGCCCCTCGCGCCCTACGACGTCAGCCTGACCGTTACCGGCGCCGGCGCCGACAGCGCACCCGCCGACCTGCGCGAGCGACTGGAAAAGGCCTCGCGGTTGCGCGCCCTGGCCGGGGAGCCACCGGCCACCCGGCTCGGCCTGCGTCGCCGGCTGGACGCCGACCTGGACGCCTTCCGCAAGGTGCTGCGCGCTGAGGGCTTCTATGGTGCGGACGTCGAGGGCCATGTCTCCGGCGGGCCGGACGCGCAAGGAACGGGACCGCAGGTGGCGGAGGTCGCCCTGACGGTGCAGCCCGGACAGCGCTATACCATCAGCGCGACCGAGGTGATCTATCGCGATGCCGCGCCGCGCGCGGGTGAACGCCCCGACACGCTGGCGCCCTTCGGCCTTCGGACCGGTGAACCGGCCCGAGCGGGAGCCGTGCTGACGGCCGAGCGCGATCTGGTCGAACGCCTGCGCGAGCGGGGCCATCCCTTTGCCGAGGCCGTGGACCGGCGCGTGGTCGTCAACCACGCCGACCGCGTCATGGCCGTGCGGGTGGAGATCGCCGCCGGCCCGCCGGCGAGATTCGGCGCCGTGCGCTACGACGGGTTGGAACGGACCCGGCGCGACTATCTCGATTCCCTGGTGCCCTGGCAGGCCGGCGCGGTCTACGACGCTGCCAAGGTGGAACGCCTGCGCACCCGCCTGTTGGCGACCCGGTTGTTCTCCACCGTCACGGTGGCGCCGGAGGGCCGCCCCGACCGCAACGGCCATCTGCCCGTGCTGGTCACGGTGGAGGAAGCGCCGCCCCGGTCCATTGGCGGCGGGGTGCGCTATTCCACCGACGATGGCGCCGGCGTGCGGGCGTTCTGGGAGCACCGCAACCTTCTGGGTGGAGCGGAGCACCTGCGCGCCAACCTTGACCTGTCGTTGGAGAGCCAGTCGGCGGAAGTCATCTTCCGCAAGCCCCGTTTCCGGCATGCGGACCAGTCGCTGCGACTCGAGACCCTGGCCGAACGCGCCGACCGCGACGCCTATCAGGGAGAGAGCGTGCGCGTCGCGGCCGGCCTAGACCGTACCTTGTCGGAAACCTGGCGCGTGAGTGGTGGGGTGTCCGTCGAGGCCGCCTCCCTGACCGATCATGACGGCACCGAAACGAGCCTGCTGGTCGGCCTGCCGACAGAGGCGGTGCGCGACGAGTCCGACGACCCGCTGAATCCGACCCGGGGCAGTCGCCTCAGTCTTGGCGTGACCCCGTTCGGCGGCGCGGTGGACGGCCAGACCGTCGGCTTCGCCGTGGTCGATGTGGTCGGGTCGGCGTACTGGGCGCCGCTGGACAGCGACCGGCTTGTTCTGGCGGGGCGGGTGCGCGCCGCCAGTCTGTTCGGCGCCGAGCGGGATGTGGTGCCGCCGAATCGTCGGCTGTACGCGGGCGGCGGCGGGTCCGTGCGCGGCTATGGCCACCAGATGATTGGCCCCCTGGACGCCGACGGCGACCCGCTTGGCGGGCGTTCCGCGCTGGAAATCGGCGTCGAGGCCCGTGTCCGTGTCACCGACTCGATCGGCCTGGTGCCGTTCGTGGACGGCGGACTGGTAGGGCAGGACCCGACGCCCGATTTCGGAACCCCAGTGCGCTGGGCCGCCGGGCTGGGCGCGCGCTATCATACCGACTTCGGTCCCGTGCGCCTTGATGTCGCCGTCCCGCTGAACAAGCGCGACGAGGACGACTGGTTCCAGCTTTACGTCAGTTTCGGACAGGCGTTCTAGCCCATGGCAGATCCCGCCGACCGTGCCACGTCACCGCCGCCGTCCCGCCGACAGCGGACGGAGCCACCCCGTCGCCGCCGCTGGCGCCGCTGGCTGGCGCGCCTCGGTCTGCTGTTGCTGGCCCTGGTTCTGGCCGCCGGTAGCGCCGCCTGGTGGGCGCTGCGCTCCGCCGATGGTCGCGTCTGGCTGACGGCGACGGCGGTGTCGGCGCTCAACGGCATCGACGGCGTGACCGTCCGCCTGGGGGCGCTGTCGGGCGACCTGCCGCTGTCCTGGCGGCTGGAGGACCTGACCGTTGCCGATTCCGAGGGCGTCTGGTTGAGCGCCGACCGCCTTGCCCTGGCCTGGCGGCCCCGGGCGCTGCTGGCGGGACGGCTGCATGTGACCGAGGTGTCGGCGCGGGCGCTGTCGGTGGTTCGCGCGCCGGTTTCTCCGTCCGCCGAGGGAGCCCCACGCGACCACCGCGAGGCGGACGGAGGCGGCCTCGATCCGAGATGGCTGTCGCGTCTGCGGGTGGATCGGCTGGCCCTGGAGGGGCTGCATCTGGGGTCCGCGCTGGCGGGGGGAGAGCCGGTGTTGGTCGATGCCTCCGGCCGTTTCGGCCCGGACGGGCCATCGGCCCTGGTGGCGATGCTGCAAGCCCGTCGCATCGACGGCGGCCGCGCCACCGCCGATATTTCGGCTCGCCTGCATGGGGCCGCGCTGGACCGCCTGTCGGTGGATGTCCAGGCGTCGGAGGGGGCGGGCGGCCGTTTGTCTTCCCTGGTCGGCCTGCCGGGAGCCGCCGGCTGGTCGGTATCGCTGACCGGCGACGGCCCGGCGGCGGACTGGCGCGGGGATCTGTCGGCCGGCGCAGAAGGGCTGGCGACGCTCCGGGGTACGCTGTCGCTCGACCTTCGTCAGCCGGTGGCGCCGTCCGGGCGCCTTCAGGTGACCGCCACGCCGGGGCCGGATGCCCCGCCGAACTGGCGCGCCGCGCTGACGGACCGGCTGTCCCTGGCCGTGGCCGGGGGCCTGTCGCCGGACGGCGCGGTCTCGCTCTCTGAACTGGCGTTGGAGACCGGTGCGCTTGCGCTGACCGGCGCGGGCGGTCTGGATGCCGGCGCCGGCGCCCTGACGGCACGCCTGGACGGAGCCCTGACCCGTCCCGACCTGCTGGCTCCGCTGGTGTCCCTCCCTCTGGAGTCCGGCACCCTGGCTGTTTCGGCCCGGGGCGCGCCAACCGGACCGACCGTGACCGCTACGCTGACGGCCACGGCGCCCGGGGCCGGCGCCGTCCGGGCCGAGGCCCTCACCCTGACCGGGACGGCGACCCCGGACGGTCCCCTTGATGATCCGGCCAGTACCGTCGCGGTCGATCTGGCCGGGCGCCTGGACGGTGTGCGCGCCCCCGCCGTGGTCGCCGACCTGCTGCCGCGCCCGCTGGTGCTTGAAGGGCGCGCCGTGCTGGCGCCGACAGCGCAACGCCTGGACTCGGCCCGCTTGCACGTGCGCGAGGCCGCGCCCGACGGCGCCCGTTCCGCGCTTGACCTGACGATCGAAGCGCAGGCCGCCCTGGCACCGGCGCTGTCTGGGTCGGCCGACGCCCGCCTGACGGTCACCGGTCTGGGTCGGCTGGCACCCGTCCTTGGCGGTCTGGCGCCGACGGGCTCGGGCACGCTGGCGCTTTCCGATGTGACGGTCGGAGACGGCGGTGTGCTCGCGGGCGACGTCCGGCTGGCGCTGGCGGATGCGGGTCTGGGCCTTGCCCAGGTGGACGCGGTGCTGGGGCCGACGCCTCGCCTGACCGGACGGGTGCGCCTGGACCCGGCACGGGGCCTGTCGGTGGACGGCCTAACGCTCGCCGGGCGGGGCGCCACCGTGACCGGCTCGGGGGCCATTCCGCCCGGATTCGACCGTCTCCAGGCGGATCTGACGGTCGCGCTTCCGGATCTGGCCGTGGTTGCCGGGGCCGGGCTGGCCGGGCCGCTGACCCTGGATGCCGCTCTGTCCGGTCAACTCGGTGATCCGGACGCGAGGGTGACGGCCCGCATGCCGAGCGCGACCCTGGGCGGCCTGGCGTGGCGGGACCTGACGGCGCAGGTCACGGCGCGCGGGCTGGCCGGCGGCCCGTCGGGGCGACTGACGCTGACCGGCACCGGACCGGGGGGTACGGTGGACCTGTCCACGGATCTCGCGCTTCCTGGCTATGCTCGCCTGTCGCTGTCGGATGTGTCGGTGCGCGTGCCCGGGGCGAGCCTGGATGGTGCCGTGACAACCGATTTCGCCAGTGGCCTGAGTTCCGGCCAGGTGGATCTGGAGGTTGCCGACGCCGGCCGCCTGAAGGGCTGGGGCCTGCCGGCGCTGGCCGGGCGGCTGTCGGCGGGCGTGACCCTGTCGGCCGGGGCCGAGGGTGGCGGCCAGCGGGTCGCCCTGGCCGGGCGCGGTTCGGGCCTGCGTCTGGACGGCACCGATCCGGGTGCGCTGTCGTGGGAGGCCACGCTGACGGACGCGCTGGGCCAGCGGCCTTCTCTTCAGGCCGCGCTCACGCTGTCCGAGGGCGGCGCGGGCGCCCTGGAATGGTCGCGTCTGGCGCTGCGGGCGGAGGGGCCGCTGTCGGACCTGACGGTGCGCACCAACCTGGAGGGCACGGCGCCCGCTGGTCCCCTGACCCTGTCCGCCGCCGCGCGCGTGCGGGCGCCCGGACTGGCCGACCCGGCCCGCATCGTCCTGAACGAGTTGAGCGTCGGCATCAAGGGCCATCGCCTGACGCTGCGCCAACCGGCCACCGTGGACCTGCGCGACGGCCTGCGCACCGACCGGCTTGCCCTGGCGCTGGACGACGGGACCCTGACCCTGGCCGGGGGCCTGTCCGGGGCCGGAGCGCTGGACCTGAGGGTGGAGGCCAGCGACCTGCCGCTGGCGCTGGCGGCGCTGGCGGACCCGGGCCTGACCCTGTCGGGCCGCCTTGGGGTGTCGGCGTCGCTCACGGGCGCCCTGCCCACACCGCGCGGCGACCTGACCCTGCGGGCACGCGAGGTGCGCCTGGCCGAGGGAGCGACCGCCCCGCCGCTGTCCGCCGACCTGTCCGCGCGGCTGGAGAAGGGCCGCCTGACGGCAGAGGCTACCGTCTCCGGCTTCGCGCCCACGCCCGCGCGGGCCAGCGCGGACCTGCCCCTGCGGCTGGGTGGGGGCGTGCCGGTGCCGCCGGATCAGCCGCTTTCGGCCGACCT
>CAYFTQ010000009.1:0-16826 GCA_964346035.1 uncultured Roseospira sp.
AAACATCGCCCCATCGCGACATCGCTGTGACCGGACGCCGCGACTCCGCATGAAAGCGGGCCTTTAGGCGAATTTTCCCGCTTGCCGAGGGAGAACGGTTAAGGCCTAATTAACCGACTTTTGGGGCGTGCGGCCGTGCGGGCGGCAGCTGGAACGTCTTTGCGTCGCGTTCCGGACCCACCGCGCCAGGACGGGGGCCGTGCCTCGTAACCGCGTGCGGGCGCCTGAGCGCAGGCACGCCACACGGCGGGTCCGGCAGCGGCGCCGGACGGACGGAGCCCGTTCCCGCGGGCGGCCGTCCGATCCAGCCCTCAGGGTCCTGCCAACGGAAAACGGCAAACACGTGCAGGAACGAGGATAGCGCAATGACGACAGGTACGGTGAAGTGGTTCAACACCACCAAGGGGTATGGCTTCATCGCGCCCGACGGGGGCGGCAAGGACGCGTTCGTCCACATCACGGCCGTGCAGCGTGCCGGCCTACCCGGCCTGCAAGAGGGCCAGCGGATCGAGTTCGAACTGGCCCCGGGCCGCGACAACCGCCAGGCCGCGGATCAGCTGCGCATCGTCGACTAGCCGCGGGCCCCGCCGGCTTCGCGCCTTCGACGTTTGCGCGTTTACTGGACCGCGGCCACGCCTGCGGCCGCGGCCAGGTCCCGGATGCGGTCGTACGCGCCCTTCGGCAGCACGCGCAGTCCCGCGATCCGCAGCACCCGGCGGCAGTCGCTAAGGTCGGGATCGCCAAGCGCGGCCCACAGCGACGCGCGCACGCGTGCGCGCGTCGCGCGGTTAACGTGCGGTCCGGCAACCAGCGGCAGTCCCGGCGCGATCGGCGTGCCTGCAAGCACGCGTGTCCCCGCCAAGGCGTCGGGCGCGTGCGCGGCGAGGAAGGCGTGCGTGACGCAGTCCACCGCCGCCACGTCGGCCTCCCCCTCGGCGACGGCGCGCACGCTCGCGCGGTGACCGCCGGTCCAGACGATCTCCGCCAGCGCCCGATCCGGGGCCATGCCGCGGTCGGCGAGCGCGGCCCTGAGCGCGATCCATCCGGAGTGCGAGTCCACGGCGTTGACGGCGGCTGTGCCACCCGACAGATCGTCGACGCATCGGATCGACGCCCCCTCCCTCACAACTAGCCAACTCCGGTAGGCCGGTCCCTCGCAGCCGGGCACGGCGTAGACCGGGGTCGCCAGATACTGCCAGCGGCCGGCGTAAGCGTGCGTGAACGGATAGCCGCAGCCTTGCCCGACCAGCAGGTCCGGATCGTCCCACACGTCCGTCAACGTGTCCGGACGGGTCAGCGTGTCCGGCACACCCGTCAGGCCGGCCGCGCGCAGATGCCGGGCGATACCGGCCCACCACGCGTCGGTCGCGCCGCGGATCTCCGGCAGGTCGTACATCGGCAGCGCGGCCGTCCAGGCCGCATGGTTGCTCGGCTGGGGGGTCACGAGCCCTCCAGCTGCACCCGCAGGTCGCGCACGAAGCCGCCCACCTCGGTCGGCTGCACGGCGGCCGCGCGGATCAGCTCGTCGAAGTGCCGGGTCATGATCCGGATGTGCTCGGTCGCGGTGAAGACGAAGTACATCTCACCGAAATAGACCGCCGCCCGGCGCGGGCCAAACACCGTCAGCGGTACGCAGTAGCGCTTTAGGCCGTCGAACAGGAACAGCCGGAAGGTCGGGTACAGCTCGTCGATCAGGCGTTCGATCTGCGCCAGCTGCTCGATCCGCTGCGTGCGCGGCATGTCTGCCCAGACGCCATGGCCGAAGGCGAAGCTGTGCAGCAGCTGGAAGCTGCAGCAGGCCTCCATGTCGGTCTCGGGCTCGCGCATGTAGGCCAGGTTCTCCGCCGCCTCGCTGCGCCGGGACTGCGACAGCGGATCGTCGGTGCCCTGGTATTCGTAAGTAAGCGTGCCCTCGGTCTTCAGCAGGTCGGGCAGCGTGGTCGGCACGTAGCGGATCTTCGCCCCCGCGGCCTCGCGCTTCCAGCGGCTGAGGCGGGCGTCCAGCGGGCTGGCGCCGCCGCGCTCGACTTCCGGGGCGCCCGCGACCAGTTCGGCTTCCGGCCGCGGTTCCTGGCTCAGGCCCAAGAGCCAGTCGGTGCTGACCTGCGCCTCCCGGGCGATCGCGGCGATCGTCTCGGCGCGCGGCAGCCGGACGGTGTCCGCCGACAACAGCTGGGAGAGGGTCGAGCGGTCCAGGCCGATCCGCGCGGCGAACGCGGATCGGCTAACGCCCTGATGCTGGATCACCTCGGCAAGACGTTCGCGGAAGCGCGTCACCCATTCCCGACGATCCATGCCGTGTCCAGCCCTCCGTCAAGTGTCACAAGACATCCAAAGACGCGCCGTGGAAACCGCAGCCGTTGTACAGTGTCATCAGATATGTGGGGAATACGCAACCCAGGCGGAGATCCGTCATTTGGTGCTTGTCGGCTTGCGCCGGGCCCGTCTACATCATGGGTTATGTCCGACCGACGCCCGTTACCGTGGCCCACACTCGCCGTCGCCGCCGCCGTTTACGGCGGTTTTATGCTCACCACCTGGTTCCATCAGGCCCTGCCCTGGTGGCTGCTGGTCCCCGTCGGCGGCTATCTGACCGCCTGGCAGGCGTCGCTGCAGCACGAGACGGTGCACGGGCATCCCTTCCGCCGCCGCTGGGCGAACTGGCTGCTCGGCCTGCCGGGGTTTCTGCTCTGGCTGCCCTGGGGCGTCTACCGCGACACGCATCTGCGCCATCACGTCGACAGCCGCCTGACCGACCCGCTGGAAGACCCGGAGAGCTTCTACGTCACCCCCGCGACCTGGGCGCGGCTGGGCCGGTTCCGGCGCGCCTGGCTCTGGGCGCTGAACACGTTGGCCGGCCGGCTGCTGCTGGGCCCGCCGCGCACCGTCGCGGTGTTTCTCGTGGCGGAGGCGCGCCTGCTTGCCACCAGGGACCGGCGGCGGCGCCAGCACTGGCTGTGGCACCTCCCGGGGCTAGGCATCGTCGGCTTGTGGGTGTTCTGGGTCTGCGGCGTGCCGCCGTGGCTCTACCTGCTCGCCTTCGTCTACCCCGGCACCGCGCTGATGCTGCTGCGCTCGTTCCTGGAGCACCAGGCGGCGGAAGCCGTGGGCGCCCGCACGGCGGTGGTCGAGTCGGGGCCGGTGCTGAGCCTGCTGTACCTGAACAACAACCTGCACGCCGTGCATCACGCGGCCCCGGCCCTGCCGTGGTACGCGCTGCCGGCCGCCTACCGCAGCCGGCGCCGGGAGGTGCTTGGGGACAATGGCGGCTATCGCTACGCCAACTACCTCACGATCGTCGGCGCCTATCTGTTCAAGGCCAAAGAGCCGCCGGTTCACCCGCTGCAGGCCGGCCCGCGGCTCGACACGGGCGCCAACCTGGCCGCCCCGCCGGAGACCGGCCGGCAAATCGCCGGCTAAAGCGACCTGCTCGAAGGCCGGACCGGCCATCGGGTTGACGCGATTGCCGGTACGTCCGCTGCTTTTGATCGGCGGTGTGGTCTCATGCCGTTCGGGTTTGCGTGGAGGGGCGGGCGCAGCCCACCGGCGATATCGCCGACGCGGCTTGCGCCGGTCGTTGCCCGCTACAACGGGCCAACCACAAGACGACCGCCAGGGAGAAGTTCATGAGCGCGCTGTTTCCACCGACCCTCGTCGGATCGCTGCCCAAGCCTGGCTGGCTCGCCGAACCGGAAACGCTGTGGGCGCCCTGGGCGATATCGACGCCCGAACGGCTTAAGGAAGCCAAGCAGGACGCCACCCGACTGGCCCTCCTGGATCAGGCGCGCGCGGGGCTTGCCATCGTCTCCGACGGCGAACAGAGCCGGCAGCACTTCGTGCACGGCTTTCTGGAGGGCATCGAGGGCATCGACTTCGAGACCAAGCGCCGGATCGGGATCCGCAACGACCGCTACCAGGCCGACTGCCCGGTGGTGGTGCGCGAGCTGGCGCGGCCCAAGGCCGTGCACGCGGATGAGGTCGCATTCGCGCGCCGGCACACCGACCGGCGCCTCAAGTTCACCCTGCCCGGCCCGATGACGATCGTCGACACGCTGGCCGACGACCACTACGGCGAGCGCGCGGCGATGGCGCGGGCGTTCGCCGACATCCTGAACGCCGAGGCGCGCGACCTGATCGCCGCCGGCGCGGACGTCATCCAGTTCGACGAACCGGCGTTCAACGCCTACACCGAGCTCGTGCCGACCTGGGGCGTGGAGGTCCTGAACCGCGCGGTCGCGGGCCTGGACGGACAGACGGCGGTGCACATCTGCTACGGCTACGGCATCCAGGCGAACATCGACTGGAAGGCGCGGCTGGGCGCGGTGTGGGACGAGTATTCGGCGATCCTGCCGGCGCTCGCGGACAGCGACGTCGACCAGATTTCGCTGGAATTCGCCGGCTCGCGGGTGCCGTTCGAGGTGCTGCGCTACGTCGGCGGCCGGAAGGACGTGCTGGTCGGCGCGATCGACGTCGCCACCGACCGGATCGAGACGCCGGAGGAGGTCGCCCAGACGCTGCGCCACGCCTTGGCGTATCTGCCGCCTGAACGGGTGATCCCCTGCACCAACTGCGGCATGGTCCCGCTCAAGCGCGACCTCGCCTACGCCAAGCTCGCCCGGCTGGCGGAAGGCGCGGCCTTGTTGCGCCAGCAGGGATGAAGGGGTCGCAGCTGGGCGCGGCCATGATCGCGACGCACCGCCGTGCGGCCTAGTTCGCCGCACGGCGGTTTGCTGCGCGAAACCGCCCTACGGGAGGACCGTAGGGCCCTCGCGGGATCAGGCCGCCCGGATCTCCTGCAGGAAGCCGTCGACCTCGCCGCGCAGGCGCTCGGACTGGGTGGACAGCTCGGAGGCGGCCGAGAGCACTTCGTTGGAGCCGGCCCCGGTCTCGTTGGCGGCCTGACTGACGCCGGAGATGTTTCGCGTCACCTCCATCGTCCCCGTGCTCGCTTCCTGGACGTTGCGGGCGATCTCCTGGGTCGCCGCGCCCTGCTCCTCGACCGCCGAGGCGACCGACTGGGCGATCTCGTTGATCCGCTCGATGGTGGTCGAGATGCCCTTGATCGCGTCCACGGCCGCGCCGGTCTCCGACTGGATCTGGCCGATCTGGGCGCGGATCTCGTCGGTCGCCTTGGCGGTCTGGTTGGCCAGGCTCTTGACCTCGTTGGCGACGACGGCGAAGCCCTTGCCGGCGTCGCCGGCGCGGGCGGCCTCGATGGTGGCGTTCAGGGCGAGAAGGTTGGTCTGATCGGCGATGTCCTCGATCTGCTGGATGATCTCGCCGATCTGGGCCGAGGCCTGGGCCAGCGCGTCCACCCTGTCGGCGGCGCCACGCACGGCGCCGTGGATGCCCTCCATGGTGTCGACCGCCCGGCTGGCGCCGTGGACGCCCTCGTCCGCAGCGCCGCGAGCGCCCTCGGCATCGCGGGCGGCATGGTCGGACGAGGTGGAGATTTCGCGCGTCGAGCTCACCATCTCCTCGACAGCCGAGGCCATGGCCTGCGACTGCACGCTGGTGTTGGTCACGTCGCGCATCATGTGTGCCAGGGTCACGATGGCCTCGTTGGCCTGGATGGCGGCGGTGACCACACCGCGCAGGTTGGTGCGGGCCTGCTGGGTCAGGCCGGCCTGTTTGGCTTCCACCTCGCGCAGGTGCTCGGTCTGCTGGCGCTCGGCGGCGTCCACCGCGACGGCCTGCTCGCGGAAGTCCCGCAGCGACTGGACCATGCGCGCCACCTCGCCCTTGCCCTTGGGGTCCGGCAAGGCGATGCCGAAGTCCTTGGCCGACAGCCGCGCCAGGGCATCGGTGACCATGCGCACCGGACCGGCAATGCTGCGCGCGATGATATAGCCGACGACGAGCGACACCAGCAGGGCACCAAGCGTGGCCGCCACGGCCAGCCAGCGGGCATCGGAGAGGCGGGCTTGATAGGGGGTGGCGGCGCGGGGGATGGGGGCCACCCCGATGGGCCGGCCCCGATAGGCCGTGACCGGCCGCGCCATGACGGCGAGGGTGCTGTTCGCGGTCTCGATCTGACGGCTGAAGGCTTCGCCGGCCAGCACGGCGTCAAGCCGGTCGGTCGGGACGAAGGCGTCGCCCTTGTGAGTGGAGGCGAACGTCTCGTACCCGCCGTTGGCGTTCTTCAGGTACAGCGCCACCTCAACCTCGTGTTTGGCGGCGAACGTCTCGAAGAACGGCTGCCCGAACGACAGCCCGAACTCCACCGTGCCGATGGGCTCTCCGTCATGGAAAACCGGCGTGACGCCGCGCATACCCAGGCCGGCGACGCCGTGCTCCAGCCCCCGGATGGCGGTTCCGCTCTGGTTTGCCTCGACCACGGTCTGGCGGAGCGCGGTCAGGTCGTCGCCGAACTTTTCCGGCTTGTGGATGCGCACGAACGAGGTGGCGGGCGGCGTATGGAACTGGAACTGACGCACCCCGAAGTCCGCCTCCATCGACTCGAAGGCCGGGCGGTACAGCGCCAGCAGGGCTTCCCGGTCGCGGGCGGCGAAGGCCGCCGTGGCCGCCGGGTTGTTGGCGACCAGGGTGGCGAGCGAGACGGCGCGGTCGCCCTCTGCGGACAGGTCCGCGCGCAAGATGCCGAACAGGCTGGAAAGCTGATCGTCCTCGGCCTGGAGCGTCAGGCGTTCCATGAACAGGGTGAAGATCAGCGACACGAGAAGGGCCGTGATCAGCGCGGCGCCGCCCAGTGCCGCCACAAGTCGCGTCAGGATGCTCATGAAACCTGATTCCTCTGCCGTGCCACCAGACTGAACTCGCCCCGGAACCGCTGTACGAGGCGACATCAAGCCTTGAGCCCGACTGCCGGTGCCCCGTCTCATGACAGGCCGGAAAGCCGATCCAGGCTAGTCCGTTTATCCGACCCGGAAAAGACGAAAAGCGACAGGAATCTTGGATGCTCCCGGTTGCGCGGCTGCGCCGGTCAGAACCCCAACATGGGCGCCACGACCCTTGGCACCAGACCGGAAAAACGCAACGGTGCGTCGGTGCCGATCAGACAGATGCACGGCTCGCCCGAATCGGCGATCGGCTGGTGTGCCGCGTCGGCGTCGATCTCCGCCAGGTCGCCGCGCGTGAAGCGGCCCTGCTCGTCCGAGAACGATCCCTGCAACACGACGGTCAGTTCAAGCCCGCCGTGGCCGTGATGGGGCAGCACGCGACCCGGCGCGATCCTGAGCAGGCGGGCGGTATCGCGCCCGCGCGGCCGGTGCATCAAGTCAAGCTGACGCACCCCGGTGCCAACCCACTGCCAGCGCGCCGCCGACAGATCGCTGACATAATCGCGCAGCGGTGCCGGCAACTCCGGCGTGCCGGCGTGGCGGCCGGGCTGTCCCGCGCGGGCCGGGGACGACGGAGCCCGGCGTCGGGTGACCGATCCGCGCTGTGCCGTGACGGGTGCATTGGGCGCCTCCGCCCGCCCATCATCCAGGCGCGCCAGCACCGAGGCGCACGCATCGCCCGACATGGGGGCGAGCGCGATGCTCTCAAGCAGCGCGCCGCCGAGGGCTTCGGCGGCGGCCAGGGCCGCCCGGCAGGTCGGGCACAGGGACAGGTGGGTGGCCACCAGCAGGGACAGCCCCTCACCCAGCGCGCCGGCGGCATAGGCCGTCAGGACGGCGTCGCTGGGGTGGTGCTTGACGGGATAGGTGGCGGCCGCAACGGATGTCATGCGAGCTCTTCTCCCACTTGCATCCGGACCTTGCGAAAGGCCAGGCGCAGACGTGACTTGACGGTTCCCAGGGGAATGTCGAGACGAAGCGCGATCTCCGAATGGGTCAGGTCCTCATAAAACGCCAACGAGACGACCTCTGCCTGTTCGGCGGGCAGCGTGGCCACGGCGGCGCGCATGCGGTTCTGGATCTGGGCGGTGGTCATGCGGGCTTCGGCAGAAGGTTCCGGCTCGCTCGCCAGCATCGGGTCTTCGGCGTCCGGTTCCGGCCGACGTTCCCGCCGCAGGACGTCGATGCGCCGGTTGCGCGCGATCGTGAAGATCCAGGTGCTGACGGCCGCCTTGGCCGGATCGAACTGGGCCGCCTTGCGCCAGACGGTCATCATGACGTCTTGCGCCAGATCGTCGGACTCGCTTTCCGACGCCCCCTGACGCATCAGGAACCCCTTGATGCGCGGCCCGAAGTGCTCGAACAGCGCCACGAACGCCTTGCGGTCGCCATGCCTGGCGACCGCAGCGACCAGATCGGCTTGAGCGCCCGCATCCAGCGCCGCCGCCGTCATGTCGTGGGTCTCGCGCTTCGGCGTGCCCGGTTGGGCGCGAGGTGCCGCGACCCGGGCGATCGGGGGCGGCAACGGGGGCGCGAGTACCTCATCTGAAACCGTGTCGTCATACATGTCCCCACTACGGCCGGGCGCATGGCGCGGATCACCGTTTCCGTTTCCGGCGCCGGCCCCGGATCTCGGTCGCGTGCCCCACCCCAGGCACCCGACGGCGAACGTGTCCACGCCAGCATATGGGGACGCCCGCTACGCCGAACACCCCCGGCGGTGGCCAGCCGGACAACGGGTCCGGGGCCGGTGCGATCACGATGGCGCCTCGTCGGCCAGGGTCTTCAGCCGGTACAGAAGGTCCAGCGCGTCGCGGGGGGTCAACTCGTCCGGGTCTACCCCGGACAGGGCGCTTTCCACGGCTGACGGGCCGCGGCCGGGGCCGGGTCCGGGATCGGGGGCCGGGGCTGAAGGGCGCGCCCGCGCCCGGGACGCGGCGCCATCGGCGGCACCGGCGGAGGCCGCAAACAGGGGCAGGTCCTCGATCAGGCGGGCGGCGCCGGGCATGCCCTGGCCGCCGCTCTCCAGGCGCTTCAGGACCGCCTCGGCGCGGCTCAGCACGGATCGGGGCAGGCCGGCCAGGCGGGCGACGTGGATGCCATAAGAGCGATCCGCCACCCCCGGCGCGACCTCGTGCAGGAACACGATTCCGTCCTTCCATTCGCGCACCCGCATGGTGTGGCAGGCGACCTCCGGCAGTGACTCCGCCAGCGCCGTCAGTTCGTGATAGTGGGTCGCGAAAAGCGCCCGGCACCGATTGCCACCATGCAGGTGTTCCAGCGTCGCCCAGGCGATGGCAAGGCCATCATAGGTGGCCGTACCGCGTCCGATCTCGTCAAGGATGACAAGCGAGCGGGCCGTCGCCTGGTTCAGGATGGCGGCGGTCTCGACCATCTCCACCATGAAGGTGGAGCGCCCGCGCGCCAGATCGTCGGCGGCGCCGACGCGACTGAACAGGCGGTCCACGACACCGATGCGGGCGCGTTCGGCGGGAACGAAGGACCCCATCTGGGCCAGGATGGCGATCAACGCGTTCTGGCGCAGGAAGGTGGACTTGCCGGCCATGTTCGGCCCGGTGACCAGCCACAGACGGGACTCGGTGCCCAGGTCGCAGTCATTGCCGACGAAGGCGCCGGCCTGCTCGGCCGCCAGCGCGGCCTCGACCACCGGATGGCGCCCGCCGACGACGGCGAAGGCGGCGCTGTCCTCCACCTCGGGGCGGACATAGCGTTCGGCCTCGGCCAGGTCCGCCAGACCGGCCAGCGCGTCCAGCGCGGCCAGGGCGCGCGCCGCCTCGGCAATGGCGTCGGCGCGCGCCGCGATCTCGGCCACCAGATCAGCGAACAGCGAGACCTCCAGCGCCACGGCCCTTTCGCGGGCGCCGCGCAGGCGGTTTTCCAGGTCCGACAGTTCGACCGTGGTGAAGCGCGCGGCGTTGGCCATCGTCTGGCGGTGGATGAAGCCGGAGTCCGGCGTCATCAGTCGGTCGGCGTGGCGGGAGGGGACCTCGACATAATAGCCGATGACGTTGTTGTGGCGAATCTTCAGGGCGCCGATGCCGGTGTCCTCGGCCAGCCGGGCCTGAAGCCGTGCGATCAACTGGCGACTGTCGTCGCGCAGCGCGCGCGCCTCGTCCAGGCCGGCGTGATAGCCCGGCGCGATGAAGCCGCCGTCGCGGGCCAGCAGTGGCGGTTCGGTCTCAAGCGCGCGCGTCAGCCGCTCCACCAGGGCGCCATGGTCCCCCAACTGGCGCAGGCAGTCCGCCAGCGCTGCCGGCGGCAGGCCGCGCAGGCCCTCGTCCAGGTCGGCGCGCAGGCCCGGCACTTCGGACAGGGCATCGCGCAGCATGGCCAGGTCGCGCGGCCCGCCCCGGTCCAGCGCCAGCCGGGACAGCGCGCGCTCCATGTCGGGCACGCGGCGCAGGCGCGCGCGCAGGGCCTCACGCGGGCCGGGCGCCTCGACCAGCGCGCCGACGGCATCCAGGCGCGCGTCGATGGCCGCCGGATCGGTCAGCGGCGCCGAGACCCAGCGATCCAGCAGTCGCGCCCCGGCGCCGGTTACGGTGCGGTCGATGACCGCCAGCAGCGAGCCGCGCCGCTCGCCTCCCAGGGTGCGGGTCAGCTCAAGGTTGCGCCGCGTGGCGGCATCGATATCCAGTGTCTCGCCCTCGGCCAAGCGGCGGGGCGCCTCCAGGCGGGGCAGGCGGCCCTTCTGGGTGGTCTCCAGATAGTCCACCAGGGCGCCGGCGGCGGCCAGCTCGGGCCGTTCGAAGGCGCCGAACGCGTCCAGGGCGGTGACATCGAAGGCCGCCTTCAGGCGCGCCTCGCCGCCCCGCGCGGTGACGCGCGCCGCTGGCAGCGGGGACAGGGCCGCTTTCCACTCGCCCCACAGGTCGAACAGGTCGGGCCGCTCCAGCAGGCGGTCGGGCACCAGGATCTCGCCCGGTTTCAGGTCCGCCAGCGCCGCCGCCAGACGGCGGGCGTCCACCGGCCGCGCGGCGAAGGCACCGGTGGAAATGTCCACCCAGGCCAGGGCCAGGGCGCCACCGACCTCGGCCACACAGGCCAGGTGGTTGTGGCCGCGCGGGTCGAGGAGTCCGTCCTCGGTCAGGGTGCCCGGCGTGATCAGCCGGATCACCTCGCGCCGCACCACCGCCTTGTGGCCGCGCTTTCTGGCCTCCGCCGGGTCTTCGGTCTGCTCGCAGATCGCGACCTTGCGCCCGCTTCGGA
The DNA here is from genome assembly GCA_964346035.1 of uncultured Roseospira sp. Lineage (GTDB taxonomy): Bacteria > Pseudomonadota > Alphaproteobacteria > Rhodospirillales > Rhodospirillaceae > Rhodospira. The sequence continues at coordinate 11,031 of CAYFTQ010000009.1, forward strand.
TCAGCCGCGCCAGATAGTGTTCGTGCGAGTGTACCGGCACGCCGCACATGGGGATGTCCTCGCCCTGGTGCTTGCCGCGTCGGGTCAGGGCGATATTGAGGATGGCAGCGGCATCGACCGCGTCGTCAAAGAACAGTTCGTAGAAATCGCCCATGCGATAGAACAGCAGGCATCCCGGATGTGCGGCCTTGATCTCCAGGTATTGCGCCATCATCGGTGTAACGGCCCCGGAGTCGGGCGCGGCAGGCGCGTCCGCAGCCGAGTCCGGGGTGGTGTCCGGGGTGGGCCGGGAAGAGTTGGTCTGGGTCGTCATGGCGCGGACACACCGGGCACGGATGGTTCGGACCGCTGGGGTCGCGGAGCCGAACACTCTATCCCGGCGGTGGGCGGCCCGGAAAGCCCGGCCGCGACACGACGCCACCGCGAAGGGTGGCAATGCCGCGCCACGGTGGCATAGTGTCGGGTCTCCGCAGTACCGGGATGGCCGCACGGAAAACCAAGGTCGTGAAAACCCAACATCGCATAGCGCGGCGCACCCTTCTGACGCATGTCGTCCTGCTGGTCATTCTGGGGACCCTGGTCGCCACGTTGTTCGCTGTCCAGCGTTGGATCAACCAGGAGCGCTCTGCCGTTCTGGACAGCGCGGTGCCGCGATTCGGGCTCATGCTGAATGTCAGCCGGCTGGGCGACAATCTGTCCGAGGCCGCCGGGGTGCTCGCCGTTTCGGCGGACGGGCGTGACCGGCGCGAGGCCCTGGACGCCATCGCCGAAATCCGCGCCACCTTGACGGCCCGTATGGCCGCCCTGGGCGATGATCCGCTGGAGGACACCACGCGAGAGCGGCTGGAAGGCGCCCTGGCGGACATGGCGCGGGCGCTGGATACCCTGGACGATCTGGTCGGACGCCGCCTCGCCCTGACCCGCACGGCGTCTGACCTGAACGCTCGCCTGGGTCTGCTGGGCGACCAGCTTCCGGACCTTGAAGAGGCCCTGTTGCGGGGACGCGAGCCGGACCAGCTTGGCGCCATCATTGACATGACCGCGCTGGACTTTCCGCCCGGCGCCAGCGGCACGCGCGCCGCCAGCGCCATTCGCGGCTGGGCGCGCAACGCCCAGGTGGCGATCGGCATGATGCTGGCGGCCTCTGGCGCCGGCCGGGTGGCTGACCTGGACTACCTTCAGGCCCGGACGGAAGAATCTCTGCGCCGCGCCGCCGCAGCCAGCCGCGAGGGGGATCGCGCCGCCATGCCCGTGATGGAGGCGGTCCAGGCCGAACTGGCCGCCATTGCCGCCGGTGTCGATGGCGAGGCCAGCGTCTTTCGTGTCAGGCGACAGCGCCTGACCATGACCATGAATACGCCCCCGGTTCTGGATCGCGCCCGCCAGGCCTCGGATCGGCTGAGCGCCGCAGTCATCCAGATTCTGGCCGATCTGGAACAGGACCAGGTTCTGCGCGCCAGCGAGCGCGATCGCGTGACGCTGGTGTGGACGCTCGGCATTGCCGGGCTCGGAGCCATCGGCGCGCTGTTGGTGCTGTGGTCGGCGATCTCGCTGCGAACAACCCTGCTGGGACGGCTTCGGCGTTTGACCCGCGAGACCCTGGACGCGCGCCAGGGCGGCGTCGCCACCCTGGCCGAGCCGCGCGCCCGCCAGGACGAGGTTGGCGCCCTGGCGTTGGCTGTCGAGGGCCTGGAGGCGGAGCGTCGGCGCCTGGCCGAGGCCCGCCGCACCCTGAGTGCGCGCCTGGCCGGGGTGATGGCGGCGGTTCCGGATGGCCTGCTGCTGCTGGGCTCGGACCAGACCATAGAGGATGCCAGCCCGACCGCCGCCCGGTTGCTGGGCCGCAACCTGGACGGCGTGCTGGGGCGGCCGCTGCCCGACCTGCTGTCAAGGGCGGATGGCGTGCGTGCCGCCGGCGCCATCGCCGAGGCGCTGCACCGCCCCGGCACGGCGCCGGCCCCCATGGTGCTGTGCCCGCCGGTCGCGGCGGAGTCCGGCGCGGCGCCGGCCTCGGTTTCCGCGTCCGCTTCTACTTCCGCTTCCGCTTCCGCTTCCGCTTCCGCCCCTGCCGGGTCCGACCGTGTGCTGGCGCTGACCATCCTGGCCCTGACGGTCGGCGAGGACATGGCGGATCCGCAAATCGTCGGCGTCCTGCGGACGGTGGACGCCGCCGCAACGCCGGCAAGCGGGGTGCCCTCGGATGCATCTTGACCCCTCATTGCCCTGGCCGGCGATCCGCGACCGCTTCACCTGGAACATTCCGGCCCGCTTCAACATCGCCCAGGCGATCTGCGGGCGCCATTGCGCCGGCGCGGACGGCGGGGCGGCCACGGCCATCGTGCAGGAGGAGCCGGACGGCACCGTGCGCCACGTCCGGTTCGCCGACCTGAACCGCGCCTCAAGCCGGCTGGCGAACGTGCTTGCCGGGCGCGGCGTCGGCGTCGGCGACCGGGTCGGCGTGCTGCTGGGCCAGCAATGGGAAACCGCCGTCGCCCATGTCGCGGTGCTGCGGCTGGGCGCGGTCACGGTGCCGCTGTTCACCCTGTTCGGGCTGGATGCCCTGCGCTATCGCCTCGGTGATTGCGGTGCCCGCGCGCTTCTCACCGACGCCGCCCAGGCGGAGCGCGTCGCCGGCCTGCTGCCCGACCTGCCGGATCTGTCCACGGTGATCTGTCTGGGGGCTGGCTCGGCGCGCGCGGGCGCATCCTGCCAACGCTTGATCGACTGGGACGCGGCCACGGCCGTCGCCTCTGACGTTCATAAGGTGGCTGACACCGGGCCCGATGACCCGGCCGTCATCATCTACACCTCGGGCACGACCGGAAAGCCCAAGGGCGCCCTGCACGGCCATCGCGTCCTGCCCGGCCACGTGCCGGGCGTCGAACTGCCGCACCGTTTGTTTCCGCACCCGGGCGATCTGTTCTGGACGCCGGCCGACTGGGCCTGGATCGGCGGCCTGATCGACGTTCTATGGCCGTCGCTGTTCCATGGTGTGCCCGTGCTGGCCCAGAGGGCCGCCAAGTTCGACCCCGAAGCCGCCCTGGCCCTGATGGCGCGCCATGGCGTGCGCAACCTGTTCCTGCCGCCAACCGCCCTGAAGATGCTGCGCCAGGTGCCCGATGCGCGCCGCTTCGGGGCCAAGGCGCGCTCCATCGGATCGGGCGGGGAGACGCTGGGCGCCGGCCTGCTGGACTGGGGCCGCGAGGTCTTCGGCCTGACCATCAACGAGTTCTATGGCCAAACCGAATGCAATCTGGTGGTGGCCAATTGCGCCGACCTGTTCGCGGTGCGGCCCGGGTCCATGGGGCGTCCGGTGCCGGGGCATACGGTGGCGGTGGTGGACCCGGCGACGGGCCGGCCGGTGGCGGCCGGCGATCTGGGCGCCATCGCCGTGCGCCGGCCCGATCCGGTCATGTTCCTGGGCTATTGGAACAACCCGGCGGCGACGGCGGCCAGGTTCGTGGGCGACTGGCTGTTGACCGGGGATACCGGGCGCATGGACGAGGACGGCCATGTCTGGTTCGTGGGGCGAGACGATGACGTGATCACGTCGGCCGGCTATCGCATCGGGCCGGGCGAGGTCGAGGACTGTCTGGCCCGCCACCCGGCCGTGGCCATGGTCGGCGTGGTGGGAGTGCCCGACCCCGACCGCACCGAGATCGTCAAGGCCTTCATCGTTCCCCGGCCGGGCGCCATCGCACAGCACGGCGGCGAGGAAGCCCTGACGCGCGCGCTTCAGGACTTTGCGCGGACCCATCACGCCGCGCACGCCTATCCGCGCCGCATCGCCTTTGTCGAGGCGCTGCCGATGACCACCACCGGAAAGATCATGCGCAAGGACCTGCGCGCGCTGGGGTGATCGCGGTCGCGCTGGATCGGCTCTGGCGCGGGCGCGGGCGGGAAAGGCCGGGCTGCAACCGTCGGAAAGCCCTGGTGTCGGCTGGTCGGGTTGGCTGGCGCGGCTATACAGCCAGGTATTCTCGCCGCAGCGCGGCATCGTCCAGGACCGCGCGCGCGCTGCCGTCGAAGGCCACCTCGCCCATGTCCAGGATGACGGCGCGGTCGGCCAGATTGAGCGCCGCGATCGCGTTCTGTTCCACGATGATGGTGGTCATGCCCAGCCCGCGCACGTGATGCAGGGTCTTTTCGATGTCCTGGACGATCACCGGGGCCAAACCCTCGAACGGTTCGTCCAGCAGCAACAGGCGGACCTTCCGCGCCAGGGTACGGGCGATGGCCAGCATCTGCTGTTCCCCACCGGACAGGGTTGTCCCGTCCTGGTTGCGGCGTTCGCCCAGGCGCGGGAACAGCTCGAATATCTCCTCCAGGGACCAGCCGCGCGGCGGCGCGATGCGGGCCAGTTCCAGGTTCTGTTGCACGCTCAGCCCCTGGATGATGCGCCGGTCCTCGGGCACCAGGCCGACGCCCTCGCGCGCCGCCTGCCAGGCTTTGCGGGTGTGCAGGGGCAGCCCGTCCAGCCAGACCTGACCACTGGTCAGGTGCGGTGCGTCAAGCCGGGCTATGGCCCGCAGGGTGGAGGTCTTGCCGGCGCCGTTGCGTCCCAGCAGGGCCAGGGTCTCGCCCTCGCGCAGGCTGAAGGAAACGTTCTGCACCACATAACTCTGGCCGTAGTGACCCCGCAGCCCGACGGCGCGGAAAAAGGCGTCTTCGGCGGATCCGGTCGTGGGGTCCGGCTCGGTCGTGGCCCGGGTGACGGCCATGGGACGGGCTCCTTGCGTGCGGGGCGACTGCCATCACCGGACGATCTGAACATTCCGGTCGCGTTCCATCTTCTGATGGCACGGCCTTCGCCTGTATGCAAGGCCGCGTGTGCCGGGGCGGGAGCCTGCCCCCTGACGCGAACAGGAAGAGGCGCCATCCGTGTCGGCCGGGTTCAGGCCGCGAAGCAGATGGCGTAATCCTCGCAGATCTCGCAGTTCGGAGCCTTGCAGACCAGGACTCCTTCCTGTTCGCACAAGACACGATAGAAGAACTTTTTCCAGCGCATTCCCGGGTTGCGTTCGGCCAGCGGTCGGAAATGGCGCGCCATCAGGTGTCCCAATTGGTCGCGGCTGGTCAGGCCCAGGTCTTCCCACAGGTGGCGGGCCTCCAGCGACCGGCGCGCGATCAGCCGCGCCAGCCAGCGCGCCATGGTGGAGTCTCCGTCCGTCGTGCGGTTGTCGTACAGCAGCGCGCGCAGATCGGGTTCCTCCGGCGAATCGGCGGCCGGTCCGCGCCAGGAGGGTTGCACGTCCAGCAGGTCCACGGCATCGGGGAAGTGGGACTCCAGCAGAACGCGCAGATCCGACAGCGACAGCGCCATGGTATCGGTCAGCAGCCGGTCGGGCGGGGCGAAACCGCTGGCCAGGGCGCTGGCCAGGATGTGGCGATCGAAGGGATCGCCGGGCCCCCAGGTCCCAACCAGCCGATCATACAGGGCGTTTGACATACCTGCTTCCCCTTATCTCGGACGACGTCCGCTTGGAATACTCCGGTTCAGCGCGTTCCGCCCGGCACTTCCCCCCGGCGGGGGGAGGCTGCGAGGGGGGAGCCGCCCGAACGCAAAAGCCACCGGCTTCCCTTTCAACCCAACCTCGACCGTCATCTGTCCAGGCTATAGCATTCACACTATTTTTCGGCCAGACGTGCCCTGTCTGACGAGAGAATGAACCACCAAGGCACCAGCATCACGAAGCGGTCCATATCCAGCAGAACCGTCGCGAACTATCCAAGAAAAGGCTTATCCCCCTGCGTCCGGGGGACCCCATGATGTGGGGTGCCCAGTGACCCTTGCCG
>CAYFTQ010000010.1:0-1120 GCA_964346035.1 uncultured Roseospira sp.
GCGCCGCGGCCCAGCGGCCGTAGGCGGTCCGGGGCGGAAAGCGCGCGAAGTGGCACCAGCCCAAGCAGCGCGATCAGCAGCAGCCCGAGAACAGGGCGCGCCGGCGCGGATCTCTTCATGGCATCGCCCCCGCGTCAACAGCGCTGGCGATCCCCCACAGCGGGTCGGCACTGCGGCCGGTGATGGCCCGCAGACGCCCGGACCGGCGCAGGTCGTCAAGCGCATCCGCCACCGCCCTCGCCAGACGCCGGTCCCCCGGCGCCAACGCCAGCGCCACGGCACCGCCGGCACCTTCGCGATAGAGCGGCCCGGCCAGCACCGTCAGCAGCCCGGCCCCGCCATCGTCCCGATCAATGGCCGCAAGGGCGATGGCCAGCGGCAGCATGACCGCGTCCGCCTCGCCCCGACGCAGGGCCGCCAGCGCGGCGGCATGGTCCGGCGCCAGCACGACGCCCGCGTCCGGCGGCGCCAGCGAGCGCAACGCCGACGCCTGCGACGACCCCGAGGCAACGGCGACCAGATGGCCCGACAGCGCCGCCACCGAGGTGCCCGGCGGCCCCGTCACCAGGGCCGGCTCACTCCCCCACAGCGCGGTCGGACCAACCACGACCGACGCGGTCCGGCCATGCGGAGGAGCGAACCGCGCCCGCCGCCGGGTCTCGGCAGACACACGCACATCAGCGGCGATCATGTCCACGGCGCCGGTTTCCAGCCGTTCGAACAGCACCGCCTCCTCCACCAGCGCAAACCGGCAACTCAACCCCAGATAGTCGCACACGGCGCGGGCGACTTCGACATGAACACCGCCCAGACGCCCGTCCGCCCCGGTACCGGAAAGCGGCAACGCGTTATCGACCGTGGCCACGGTCAACACCCGCAGCGCCGGCGGCCCCGGTGGCGGGGCTGGTTCGACCTGGAGCAGCGCACGGGCCGCGAACACGCCAGCCGTGCCCCACAGCAGCAGCCCGACGAGCGACAATGGCCAGACAATGGCCCTGTAAAGCCGGTGGCGCGGCCGCTTCGCTGTTTGAGTCGCGTGCACGATGGATAATCTCTGCCGGCGTATTCACTTGGCGCCGGGAACGGCGCGATCTGGGGTGACGGAGCGGTATCCAGGCCC
>CAYFTQ010000010.1:1220-16693 GCA_964346035.1 uncultured Roseospira sp.
TTCACTTGGCGCCGGGAACGGCGCGATCTGGGGTGACGGAGCGGTATCCAGGCCCGATATGTAGTGAACACCGGAGCCAAGAGAACCGGAGCAAAGGAATAAGCCTTGATCTCTGAACGGACGGTCGGCCCCGGTCCCGGAGGGATACGCCCATGCGAGACCCTGTCAACCGGCGCGATGGTAAACGCCCGACGGAGCCGGATCCAGCGCCGCCGAGGCGCGATGCCGATTGACAGACGCGCCGCCACCGCCAACGGTGAGCGCAGCCAACCCGTCTTCCGGAGCCACCCTCACGATGCCCGCGCCGTCCGATCCCGCCACCGCCCTTCGCTCCGGCGTCGCGGCTCCAGACAGCGACCGCCTGGCCGAGTTCCAGGCCTTCCTGGCCCTTCATCCCGACATCACACATGTGGACGCGCTGTTCTTCGATCTCTGCTGCGTGGTGCGGGGCAAGCGCTATCCGGTGAACGATGCACGCGCGTTGTTTACCGAGGGCATGCAGATCCCCGAATCGATCGCGCTCCTCGATGTCACCGGCGATTGCAATGACCCGTTGGGGCGCGGGTTCTCCGACGGCGACCCGGACTGCGTGGCGGTCCCCATCCCCGGCACACTGGCCCTGGTGCCATGGAGCGACGAGCCCAGCGCCCAGGTCATGCTGACCCTGACAACCCAGGACGGCCGCCCGGCCGACGTCGATCCGCGCACCGTGCTGGACCGCGTGGTCAGGCGCCTGGCGGCCGATGGCCTGACCGCCGCCGTGGCGGTTGAACTGGAGTTCTTCCTGATCGATCCGGATCGCGGACGGGGCGCCCCGCCGCGCCCGCCCGTCTCGCCCGTCACCGGACGGCGCGACCTGCGTACCCAGGTCTACGGCATGGCCGAGCTGGACGACTTCCAGGGCTTCTTGCGGGCCGTCGAGACCGCCTGTCAGGCGCAGGACGTGCCGGCCTTTACCGCCAGCAGCGAATTCGCGCCGGGCCAGTTCGAGATCAACCTGAAGCACGTGAACGACGCCCTGCGCGCCGCCGATCACGCCATGCTTCTGCGCCGGGTGGTTGAATGGGTGGCCGAGCGGCACGGCTTCGAGGCCACTTTCATGCCAAAGCCCTATCCCGACCAGGCCGGCAACGGCATGCACATCCATATGAGCCTTCTGGACAGCGCCGGCCGCAACCTGTTCGACGACGGCACCGACGCCGGCACGCCCCTGATGCGTCACGCGGTCGCCGGCATGGCGGCGGCGATGGGCGAAAGCATGGCGCTGTTCGCCCCACACGCCAACGCCTATCGCCGCTATGCGCCCAACCTCTACGTCCCCGTCAACCCGACCTGGGGCTACAACAACCGTTCGGTGGCGTTCCGCGTCCCGGCCTCGGGCGGCACCGCCCGCCGCATCGAGCACCGCGTCGCCTGCGCCGACGCCAACCCCTACCTCGTCCTGGCCGCCGTTCTGGGCGCGGCCCACCATGGCCTTGCGCAGCGCCTGGACCCCGGCCCGCCCAGCGGCGGCAATGCCTGCGAAACGGTGGATGACAGCCTGCCCTGGAGCTGGCGCCGCGCCCTGGAGGCATTGGAGGCGGGGACGCACCTGCGGGACGCGCTGGGCGGAGGCTATCTTGATCTGTATGTCGCCACGAAACGCAAGGAAATGGAGAAGTTCCAGTCCGTGATCACGCCGCACGAATACGACTGGTATCTGTAGGGACCGCCGGCCGGTCCTGAATGACGCAACGGACGCGGTCGCCCCTATCGGCGGGCGGCTGCGCCCACCTGGATGGGCGCAAGACCCGTCCCGCTCCGGGACCGTGTCGCGCGTCGGGTCGGGCGCCTCACGTTTGGCGGTCTGCGTGGCCCGGTGGCCTTTTTCAGCGGCTCCGCTCAAGCGGCCCCGGTCCGGCCCTGCGGCTCCCGTTGCCGAAGTGTGACCTGGATGCGACGTCAGGTCGAGCGCTTTTCGGCCTTGTCCGGACAAGAGGCGGGCGCAGCGGGCATCTCCGCAGACCTGGCCTCAGACTTGGGCCGGGCGGGCGCGGGGCCTGTCTTGTCGAGCCCGGCTTCGCGTTCCGCCAGCAGGGTATCGAGCTTGCTTTGCATTTCCGCGAGTTGCCGTTGCATGGCCCGAACGTCGTCCGGGTTCGGCTGAGTCGCGGCCTGACTGTCCGGTTTGTTCTGCCCGGCGGCGCGACTGCCCACCACGGGCGCCGGAAAACCGGACATCATATTGGCCCCGTCGAAGGGCGAGAACATCTTCATGGCGCTTTCCATGAAGGCCATGTTCTGTTTGCTCAACTCTTCCATATTCTGGACCGGGAACAGGCCGTCAAGGGCGTTCTGCATGACCCTGCGCATCTTTTCCTGATTGTGCGCGAAGGATTGCATGGAGTGTTCCAGATATTGCGGCACGACGCCGCCAAGGGAATCCCCATAGAAGCTGATGACATGACGCAGGAAGCTGATCGGCAACATGTTCTGGCCGGCCTTGCCTTCCTCCTCCACGATGATCTGGGTCAGCACAGAGCGGGTAATGTCCTCGCCCGTTTTGGCGTCGTAGACCACGAAATCGATGTGCTGCCTGACCATCTGGCTGAGCAGGTCAAGGGTCACATAGCTGCTGGTCGCCGTGTTATAGAGCCGGCGATTGGCGTATTTCTTGATAATGACGGGCGTGTTTTCCCCGCCCTTGGATCGGTTCTTGTCACCGGTATCGGTCATGCCCTGTTAGACTCCCGCAACATCATCGCCGCGCCGACGGCGGTACCGCAGGCCGGAAGCCCTCCACCGTTCGCTTTGCGCGGTCGCCAGTGTCCGGCTTCACGTGCCGTATTGCAACACCGTAACGCACCCGCGAAACGATTCGGCGCGCGCGATGCCATGACACCGGAACGCAAGGTCTGATAGGATGCAGCCATGACAGACCCACCCGATCTTCAGACCCTGGCGGGGCGTTACCTCGACCTCTGGCAGGAGCAATTGGGCGCCATGGCCCGCGACCCGGCGGTGTCGGACGCGCTGGCCCGGTCCTTCTCCCTGATGACGCAGGGCCTGGCCGAGGCCGCCCAGGGTGCCCGGCCCGCCGACGACCCAGCCGCCGGGGGAGAGCATGCTCGAACAAGACCGCCCCCCGAGGCCAACCCCGACGGAGCCACGCGCGAACCCGGAGTCGGGTCCGCGTCCGATTCCGGAACCGGAACCGGCCACACGGCAGGGCCCGCGGCCGCTGGCCCTGCATCTGGCGACTCAGGGCCTGCTGATGATGAGCTGGCCGCTCGGATTGAACGCCTGGAACAGCGAGTCGCCCTGCTCGAAGCCGCCCTCGGGGGCGTCCTCGCAGGCGCCGGACGCAGCCCCGGCGCCTGACCCGCTGACCGCGCTGCTGGCCGAAGCCCGCGCCGCCGGCATCGACCCCAGAACCCTGTGTGCTGCGGTGGATGCCGAGGCCCGCCGCCGTCTGGGCGGTTTTCTGGATGGGGTCGCCGGCTATCGACATCATCCCGAACACCGCGACCCGGCACTGGATCCGCCGCCCGTCTGGATGCGCGGGTCCACCGTCCTGCGTGACTTCGCGGACGCGCCGGCCGAGCCGGCCCGCCGCAGCCGCGCCCGTGAAGGGCCGCCGGTCCTGCTGGTTCCGTCGCTGATCAACCGGGCCACCGTGCTTGCCCTCAGCCGGGCGCGCGGCTTCGCGCCCTATCTGGCGTGGCGCGGACTGCGCCCGGTGCTGGTGGACTGGGGCGCGCCGGGAGAGGACGAACGCGGCTTCACCCTGACAGACTATGTGGCCCGCCTGGAAGCCGCCTTCGACGCCGTGCGCGAACGCACCGGCCGCAAGCCCCTGGTGTTGGGGTACTGCATGGGAGGGCTGCTGGCCCTGGCCCTGGCCCAGCGGCGAAGCCCGGACATGGCCGGCCTGGCCCTGCTGGCGACACCCTGGGATTTTCACGCCGATCGCGCCGCCGCGCAGGGCCGGCTGGCGCTGGCCCTGGCGCCATGGATCGACCCGGTGCTGAAAACCCATGACACCCTGCCGGTGGACTTGTTGCAGGCGGCCTTCGCGGCCATCGACCCACCGTCCATCGGGCGCAAGTTCCGCGCCTTCGCCGCCCTGCCCCCGCATGGGGCGGCCGCACGCCATTTCGTGGCCATGGAAGATTGGCTCAATGATGGCGTTCCGCTGGCTTGCGGGGTTGCGGGCGAGACCCTGCGCGGCTGGTACGGCGACAATGCCACCGCGCGCGGGAACTGGCGGGTGGATGGGTGCGTCGTCTCGCCGGCCGAGGTCACCTGCCCCACACTGGTCGTGGTGCCCCGGCACGACCGTATCGTGCCGGCGGTTTCGGCGCGCGCGCTGGCCCGCGCCCTGCCGGCACCGGAGGTGCTGGAACCGCCCCTGGGCCACGTCGGCATGATCACGGGGCGGCGCGCCATCGCCCTGGTGCATGATCCGCTGGTGCGCTGGGCCTTGCGGGTGGCGCGCAGGGCCGGCTAGCCATACGCCAGGGGTCGCGGCCCCGCCCTCGTCCCCGATTGCAGCCAGCCGGAGCGCATGATGCGGTTCAGACCCTTCGCCCCCCTGAAATGGATCATCCCGCGCGACCTGATGGCGCGCGCGATTTTGATCATCGTCATTCCGCTGCTGCTGCTGCAGATCATCACCGCCTATGTGTTCTTCGACCGCCACTGGGACCTTGTCTCGCGCCGATTGAACAGCGCCGTGGCCTCTGAAATCGCCTTCGTCGCCGGCCTGATCCAGGCCCATCCGGACGCCGAGACGCAGGAGTGGGCCTTCAGTGTCGCCCGCATTCTTCAGGGGCTGGCGTTCGCGTTCACGCCCGATGCCCCGTTGCCGGACGTCCCGCCCGGCTCCAGCGATCCCATCGAACGCGCGCTGACCGAGCGGCTCGGCCGCTATGTCCCGCATCCCTACGTCGTCGATGCCCGCCCGGGTGAAGACAGCCTGATCGTGCACATACGCACCGAAACCGGCCTGCTTTCGGTGGAACTGTCCAAGGAACGCCTGTTCACCGAAACCATCCAGCTTTTCATGTTCTGGATCGTGAGTTCCTCGCTGGTGCTGTTCGGCGTGGCGGCCATTTTCATGCGCAACCAGGTGCGCCCGCTCTTGCGTCTGGCGCGGGCCGCCGATGCCTTCGGCAAGGGTCGCCCTGCCCCCGAGGTGCGGGTCTCCGGCGCCACCGAGGTGCGCCAGGCCACGCGCGCCTTCCTGGCCATGCGCGACCGCATCCGGCGCCAGATCGAGCAGCGCACGGCCATGCTGGCCGGCGTCTCGCACGATCTGCGCACGCCCCTGACCCGCATGAAGCTGCAACTGGCGATGCTGGAAGACGCGCCCGGCACAGAGGACCTGCGCGCCGACGTCTCCGAGATGGAACACATGATCGAGGCCTACCTGGATTTCGCCCGCGGCGCCGGCAGCGAAACGGCAGTCGCGGCGGACCTGGGCGGCGTGCTGGCGGAGGTCGTCACCCGCCACGAGCGCGGCGGCGCCGATATCACGCTGGAGCAACCGGAGCCGCCGGTCACCCTGCCCCTGAAGCGACAGGCGTTCGAACGCTGCCTGGACAACGTGCTGGGCAACGCCATGCGTCACGCCGGGCGGGCGTTCGTGAGGGTGCTGCCGCATCCGGACCACATCGCGGTGATCATCGACGACGACGGCCCCGGCGTCCCGGCGGAGGCGCGCGAAACCGTGTTCCGGGCCTTCCACCGGCTGGACACATCCCGGAACAGCATGACCGGCGGCTCCGGTCTGGGCCTGACGGTCACACGCGACCTGATCCGGGGCATGGGCGGCGACATCACGCTGGGCGACAGCCCGATGGGCGGGCTGCGTGTGGTCCTGAAGCTGCCGCTATGATCCCCGGCGCGGACGCGATGGCGATCAGTGCTCCGGTCGGAAAACCTTGGCGATGCTGGCCGGCGCGTTGCGGCGAATGCGCGAGCTGTCGCGCGAGATCAGGACCAGCACCACGATGGTGGCCAGGTAGGGCAGCATCGACAGGATGTGTGAGGAGACTTCCAGCCCCCATCCCTGGGCCTGAAGCTGGATGATGGTCACGGCGCCGAACAGATAGGCGCCCAGAAGAACCCGGCCCGGCTTCCAGGTGGCGAACACCACCAGCGCCAGCGCGATCCAGCCGCGCCCGGCGGTCATGTCCTCGGCCCACATCGGCGTATAGGCCAGCGAGAGATAGGCCCCGCCCATCCCCGCCATGGCACCGCCGAACAGGACACAGACATATCGGATGGCGATGACGCGATAGCCCAGGGCATGGGCGGCGTCGGGATTCTCGCCCACGGCGCGAACCACCAGCCCGGCGCGGGTCCGGTTCAGGAACAGGGCCACCACCCCGGCCGCGACCAGCGAGCCATAGACCAGGGCGTCCTGGCTGAACAGGACCGGTCCGAGCAGCGGCAGGTCCGACAGGCCCGGCAGCGACAGGGCCGTCAGACCGTCGATCGGCAGGCCGATCAGGTCCCGGCCCAGGAACGCCGACAGGCCGATACCGAACAGCGTCAGCGCAAAGCCGGTGGCGACCTGATTGGCCATCAGGGTCAGCGTCAGCACGCCGAACAGCAGCGCCATCGCGACGGCCGCGAGCATGCCGACCAGAACGGCGAGCGCCAGGCTGCCACTGGCGACGGCAACCGCGAACGCGCTGACCGCCCCGACCAGCATCATTCCCTCCACGCCAAGGTTCAGAACGCCGGACTTCTCGGCCACCAGTTCGCCAATGGCGGCCAGCACCAGCGGCGTCGCCGCGCGCATGACAGCCACCAGGATCGCGGCCAGACCGTCCATCAGCTCCATGTCACCCTCACCCTCGCGTTCCGGCCGGCGCCCCGGCGCCGCCCGGCACCAGCCGGACCCGATAGTGAATCAACACGTCCGAGGCCAGCAGGAAGAACAGAACCATGCCCTGAAAGACGCCCGTCACCGCGCGCGGAACCCCCATCTCTATCTGGAGACTGTCGCCCCCCAGATAGGTCAGCGCCATGAACAACCCGGCCAGCAGAATCCCAACCGGATGGAGCCGCCCCAGAAAGGCGACAATGATGGCGGTGAACCCGTAGCCCACCGCGATGTGGGGATTGAGCTGCCCGATCGGCCCCGAGACCTCGATCATACCCGCCAGACCGGACAGCCCGCCACCGCACATGAGGCCGATCCACACCACCCGGGCCTGTGAATAGCCCGCATACCCACCCGCCCTGGGCGCCAGCCCGATGACCTTGATCTGAAAACCCACGAACGACCGCATCAGCAGCACCCACACGGCCGCCACCGCAGCCAGCGCTGCCAACGCGCCGATGTGCAGGCGGGTCCCCTCGACCAGCGCCGGCAACATGGCTCCGGGCCCGAACAGCGCCGATTCCGGAAAATTGAAGCCATCCGGATCGCGCAACGGTCCATGGACCAGATAGCCCAGCAGCAGCGCGGCCACATAGGTCAGCATCAGCGAAACGAGAATCTCGTTGGCGTTGAAGCGTGTGCGCAGCAGCGCCGGGATGCCCGCCCAGGCCATGCCCCCCACGGCGCCGGCGCAGGCCATCGCCGGCAGCACCCAGGGGGCCGCGCTCTGCCCGGCCCACAACGCCACGATGCCGGCCGCGATGGCGCCCAGAATGAACTGGCCCTCGGCGCCGATGTTCCAGACGTTGCCGCGAAAACCCACCGCCAGGCCAAGCGCGCACAACACCAGCGGGGTGGCCTTGACGCCCAGTTCACTAAGCCCGAACGTCGTGGTCAGGGGCTGGACGAAGAACACGTACAGCGCCCGCGCCGGCGCAAGACCCAGCGCCGCGAACAGCAACAGCCCGGCCAGAACGGTCAGGCCGGCGGCCGCCAGCGGCGCCAGATAAACCATCAGGCGGGCGCGATCGGGACGCGGTTCAAGCCGAAGGCGCATGGTCGCGGGCTCCCTCTTTGGACCGGGTCTCGAACAAGCCCCCCATCATCAGCCCGAGGTCCTCCGCCGTGACGGCGTGGACCGGCTGGCTCTCGGACAGGCGCCCGTTGGCGATGACGGCGATCCGGTCGGCGACGGCATACAACTCGTCCAGATCCTGCGAAACCAGCAGGACACCGGCGCCGCGCTCGCGCAGATCAACCAGCGCGGCGTGAATGGCGGCCGCCGCCCCGGCGTCCACCCCCCAGGTGGGATGCGCCGCCACCAGAACCTTCGGGTTCTGAAGGATCTCCCGGCCCAGGATGAACTTCTGCAGGTTGCCGCCGGACAGGCTGCGGGCGTGAACCGCACTGCCATGCGCAATGACGTTGAACGCCTGGATGATTCGGCGCGCGAAGCCGTGGGCCTGCCCGCCGCTCACCAGTCCCAGGCGCACCAGCCGGCCATGGCGCCAGGCCGACAGCAGCGCGTTTTCGGCCAGCGACAGGTCCGGAACTGCGCCCTGCCCCAGGCGTTCCTCGGGCACCACCGACAGGCCGCGCCTGCGCCGGCCGGCCGGGCCGAGATGGCCGCACGGCTCCCCGTCCAGACGCACCAGGTCCGGTGAGTCGACCGGCTGTTCCCCCGACAGCACCCGCAACAACGTGTTCTGGCCGTTCCCGGCCGTACCCGCGATGCCCAGGATCTCGCCCGGGCGCACCGCCAGCCGGATGTCACGGAGGTCCGTTCCGCGCGGTTCAGCCCGGTCAATGCTCAGGCCGTCCACCTCCAAAACGGGCGCTACGGTCGGATCGACCACCGGGCGTCGCGCGGCCAGGTCGGGCAGATCGGCCTCGATCATCATGCGGGCCAGCGACCGCGCCGTTTCCTGGCGCGGATCAACGGTCGCCACGACACGGCCGCGGCGCATCACCGTCGCGCGATCGCACAGGTCGCGAATCTCGTCCAGCTTGTGAGAGATGTAGAGCAGCGAACGGCCTTCGTCGCGGATCCGGCGCAACACGTCGAACAGCGCCTGCGCCTCCGTCGGGCTCAGCACCGAGGTCGGCTCGTCCAGAATGATCAGGCGCGGATCGCCCAGCAGACAGCGGATGATCTCGACACGCTGGCGCTCGCCGACCGACAGGTCGTGGATGGCGCTGAAGGGCTCAACTTGCAGCCCGTGGGCGCGCGAGACCGCGTTGATGCGGTCCACCAGCGCGTCCATGCGCTCCCCCCGGCCCAGCCCGAGGGCAATGTTCTCCGCCACCGTCAGGGATTCGAACAAGGCGAAGTGCTGGAACACCATACCGATACCCAATCGTTGCGCATCGGCAGGGCTGTTCATTCGGACGGGCCGCCCCTCCCACAGAATGGTTCCCGAATCGGGCGCGAGCAGCCCGTTGACGATCTTCATGAGCGTGGATTTGCCCGCGCCGTTCTCTCCCAGTAGGGCGTGGATTTCCCCCGCCGCGACCTGAAGATCGACATTCTCGTTGGCTTTCACGCCCGGAAAGCTCTTGCAGATGCCCTGCAGCACCAGGCGCGCGGACGCCTCGGGCAGCGCGGCGCTCGGGCGGGAGGTCATGGCCAGCGGATCCGGAAAAGAAGGTTATCGGGAGGACCCCGGAAGGCCGGCACTCTGCCAGCAAGGCGCGCCATGGCGCAAGTGCCCAGCCCGACCCGGGCGCTGCCAAGAGCCCCCAAAAAAGCCGCAGCCCAACGTGACGCCAAGCCGACGAACACGAATAGCCCCGGTCCGTGGTGGGTCCGCAAGGCACACAACTGGCCTTCTCATGCGTATTCAATATTGTCTGGCGGGCCATAGTATAGTAATCAATATTTAGCCGACGATAATAGGTCTCGGCGCGACCCTGAATCAGGCGATGCCCTCCGACCTCGCGGCACTCTAAATGTCGGCGTTGGGCGGTTAGCCTCTGCGTGACGTTCGAAACGACAATCAATCAAGAGGGAAAGAGCGATTGGCATGACAGAAGACACGAAAACTCCGCTGCCGAGAGAAGACATGCTGCGTCTGGCCGTGAACATCGTGACGGCTTACGTCGGCAACAACCCGCTCCCTGCGGCCCAGATACCGGAACTGATCCAGACCGTTCATTCGTCTTTGAACAGCCTGGATCAAAGACCGTTCATTCGTCTTTGAACAGCCTGGGCCAGACGCCGGCCGAATCCCGGGCCGAGGCCCAGAAACCGGCGGTCCCGGTGCGCAAGTCCGTGTTCCCGGACCATATCGTCTGCCTGGAAGACGGCAAGAAGTTGAAAATGCTGAAACGCCATCTGCGCACCAACTATAACATGACGCCTGATGAATACCGGGCCAAATGGGGCCTTTCGCCGGACTATCCGATGGTAGCGCCAAACTACGCCAAACAGCGCTCCGAGTTTGCCAAGCAGATCGGCCTTGGCCGCAAATCTGGCGCCAGCAAGGACTGACCCTCCGTCGGGTATCACGGGAAGCGAATACGGCGGCGCTGATCCGGCCCCCCCCGCGAGCGGGGACCGCGACGGCGCGACGGATCGCACGCGACCAACGCCATGGCGTCAGCGGACGGTTCGACTATGCAAGCTTGCCGTCGCGCCGCAGCACGTATTCCAGCTTGCGGCGCGCGGCATTCTTGAGCGTAGCCTCGGGCAGCCGCGCATCCCCCACGGTCCGAACTTCGGTATTGGTGCGTGGATCAATCGCCGAGATGCGGACGTAGGGGCCGTCAAAGACCATCTCAAACAGAATCTCGCGCATGGCCGCGCCCCCGCTGTGGTGACGACGGATCCGGGCCCGTTGAAGTCCCGCTTCGGCCCGGCCCGTCCCGTCCCGCTCCGCCGCCATACCATGTGTACAGGGCAACGCCGCCACGCAAGCCCGGAACGGCACCCCGACAAAGATCAGGCGTCCCCCTCCACCATCCTGAGAACGGCCGAGAAATCGGCGTCCAGATCAAAGGCGCGCACGGCATGGCCGGCCTTGATCAGGTTCGCGGCCATCGGGCCGCCCATGTTGGCCATGCCGATAAAGCCGATGGTCGCCATGCCGAAGACCCTTTCCTGTCCGGACCGGCCCTCAGGCCTGACCGTCGATCATGCGGATGATGCCGGAGAAGTCCATGCCGCCGTGGCCCTGGTTGCAGAACAGCGAATACAGCCCGGCCGCCGCCGCGCCCATGGGCGTCGCGGCATCGTTGCTGGCGGCGGCGTCCTGCGCCAGCTTGAGGTCCTTGAGCATCATGGCGGCGGTGAAGCCCGGGGCGTGATCGCGGTTGGCCGGGCTGGTCGGCACCGGGCCGGGCACCGGGCAGTACGTGGTCAGGGACCAGCACTGACCGGAGGCCTTGGACGAGACATCGAACAGCTTCTGCGCGTCCAGGCCAAGCCGCTTGGCCAGCATGAAGGCCTCGCAGACCGACAGCATCTGAATGCCCAGCATCATGTTGTTGCAGATTTTGGCGGCCTGACCGGTACCGGGGCCGCCGGCATGGACCACCGCCTTGCCCATCACCTCCAGGATTGGGCGGGCCGCCGTGACGGCCTCGTCCGGACCACCCACCATGAAGGTCAGGGTGCCGGCCTCGGCCCCACCGACACCGCCCGAAACGGGGGCATCGACCATCGCCAGACCGGCCTCGATCGCCGCCGCGGACACGGCGCGGGCGCTGTCCACGTCGATGGTCGAGCAGTCGATCAGCAGCGTTCCACGCGCCGAGGCGCCGATCAGGCCGGCGCCGGAACCACCCCCGTCGGCGCCCATATAGACGGCGCGGACGTGCTGGCCGGCGGGCAGCATGGTAATGACCACCTCGGCGCCGTCGGCGACCGCCTCTGCGCTGGCGGCCCGACGCGCCCCGACCGCCTCGGCGCGGGCCAGCGCGGCCTCCGACAGGTCGAAGGCCCGCACGGTATGCCCGGCCTTGACCAGGTTGGCCAGCATCGGCCCGCCCATGTTGCCGAGCCCGATGAATCCGATGGTCGCCATCGTTTTATCCTCCCTGTGGTCCTGATCGTGTTTTCGTGGCCTTTGTTGACGCGGTCCTTGCCGGTCGGGCGCGCCATGCGGCGGGCGGGCGGCGCCGGATCAGTCGGCGAAGGTCAGGTCCTCGCCATCGGGGAGCGGTGCGAAGAAGGCCCGCACCGCCTGATCCGTCACCGCGTCCAGGGTGGCCGGCGTCCAGCGCGGCGCGTTGTCCTTGTCGATGAGGACAGCCCGCACCCCCTCGACAAAGTCCGGCGTCGCGGTGATGCGCCGGGCGATGCGGTATTCGATCGTCATGGCCTGGTCGAACTCCACACGGGCGCCGACCCGCATCTGGGTCAGTGCTATCTTGAGCGCGGTCGGGGATTTGGCGCGCAGGGTGGCCGCCGTCTTGCGGCCCCAGTCGGTACCGAGTCCCTCCAGCGCGTCCATTATGGCCTCGATGCTGTCGAGCGAGAACACCCGATCAATGGTGCCCTGAAGTGCCTCCAGCGGCGGCTCTTCCTGGTGGTCGTGGAACAGGTCCAGCACGTCGGTGATGGCCTGCATCATGGCCGACGGTTCGGTGGCCTGCCGGGCGGCTTCGCGCAAGGCGGCCTGCAACGCCGGAAGGCTTCCGGCGGCGACGAAATGGGTCGCGATGCCGGTGTACAGGCAATCGGACGCGCGCAACCGGGCGCCGGTCAGGCCCATATAGATGCCAAGCGCGCCGGGGCAGCGCGGCAGGAAGTAGGTTCCGCCTACATCCGGAAACATGCCGATGCCTGTTTCCGGCATGGCGAAGACGGTGTTCTCGGTGACGATGCGGTGGCTGCCGTGAACGCTGATGCCGACCCCGCCCCCCATGGTAATGCCGTTCAGAAAAGCCAGCACCGGCTTCGGGTAGGTCTTGATCAGGCGGTCCAGGATGTATTCCTGACGGAAGAAGGTGGCCACGGTCTCGGTGTCGCCGGCACGGGCTGCGTCGGCCAGGGCACGAATGTCGCCACCGGCGCAGAACGCCTTGTCGCCCGCCCCCTCGATCACGATCGCCCTGACCCCGGGGTCGATGGCCCAGGCCCGCAGGGTGCGATCCATCTCGCAGATCTTGGCCGTGGTCAGGGCGTTCAGCGCCTGCGGCCGATTGAGCAGGATGCGGCCCACGCCATCCAGCACATCGAACAGGATTTCCGCGTCACTCATGGATCACTTGCTTTCTTCAGTCGGTTCGTTCAGGCCGTCAACAGGTGTCGACCGACGATCACGCGCATGATCTCGTTGGTCCCCTCCAGGATACGATGAACACGGAGGTCCCGAAGGATGCGTTCGACGGGGTAGTCCCGGATGTAGCCGTAGCCCCCGTGCAGTTGCAAGGCCTCGTCACAGACAGCGAACCCGGTATCGGTCGCCAGCCGCTTGGCCATGGCGCACAGCATGGTGGCCTCGCGGTCGCCCGCCTGCAACGCCGCCGCCGCCTTGTGCAGCAGCAGGCGCGCGGCCTCAAGCTGGGTGGCCATATCGGCAAGCTTGAACTGACTGGCCTGGAACTCGGCGATGGCGCGGCCGAACTGCTTGCGTTCACGGATATAGGACGAGGCCGCCGCCATGGCGCCGCGCGCGCCGCCCAGGGAACAGGCACCGATGTTCAGCCGTCCGCCGTCCAGACCCTTCATGGCGAAGCGAAAGCCCTCGCCTTCCTCGCCCAGCCGGTTGCCCGCCGGAATGCGGCAGTCCTGGAAGATGACGGCGGATGTGGGCTGACTGTTCCAGCCCATCTTGCGTTCCGGCTTGCCGAAGCTGAGGCCGGGCGTGCCCTTTTCAACCAGGAAGCTGGAAATGCCTTTCGGGCCGGGCTCTCCGGTGCGGGTCATGACCAGGTAAAGGTCAGCCTGACCGCCGCCGGAGATGAACGCCTTCTCGCCGTTCAGGACATAGGTGTCGCCGTCGCGCTCGGCGCGGGTCTTGAGCGCGGCGGCGTCGGAACCGGCGCCCGGCTCTGTCAGGCAATAGCTGGAAAACAGCTCCATCGGGCACAGGCGCGGCAGCCACTGTTGGCGCTGCGCCTCGGACCCGAAGCTGTCGATCATCCAGCAGACCATGTTGTGGATGGACAGATAGGCCGCCGTGGACGGGCAGGCGGCCGACAGTTCCTCGAAGATCAGCGCCGCGTCCAGCCGCCCCAGACCGGAGCCGCCGACGTCGTCGCGGGTGTAAATGGCCGCGAAGCCAAGCTCGGCGGCCTGGCGTAGCGTCTCGACCGGGAAGATCTTTTCCTCGTCCCAGGTGGCCGCGTGCGGCGCCATGACATCGGAGGCGAAGGCGCGCGCCACATCCACGAACTGAGTCTGATCCTCGGTCAGCCTGAAATCCATGCCCTTTTGTCCTCCCTCTTCGCGGCCCCGATCGCCGCGCGGTGTCGCGACCGAAGCGGGCGGGATCATAGGAGGAACGGAACGAATGGGAAAGCCCGTTGCTGGTCCGAACAACGCTTAGAAAATCAGCCAGATCAGCCCGACCAGCACCGCGACGACGGCCACCAGGGCACCGACCAGACGCGCGATGGTGCCCGGCGTGACGACCAACAACATGGGCTGTTGCGGTGGGGTTTCCGGCGGACGCGCAAGCGGCAGCGGGGGCGGTTCGGCAAGGGCGGGCGGGATGTCCGGCTCTGGCTCGGACGTAGGTGTTGGCTCGGGCGCCACTTCGGCCACCGGGGCCGCCGCCACCAACGCCGAGAAGGTGCGGAAGAAGTCATCCGCCGTCTTGTCGGCCACACCCTTGACCAGCCGCCCGCCCACGCTGGCCAGCTTGCCGCCGACCTGCGCCTCTGACTGATAGCGCAGCAGGGTCGAGCCCGGCTCCGGCTCGCTCAGGGTCACGCGCGCGCTGCCCTTGACGAAGCCGGCCGCGCCGCCCTGCCCCTGGCCGGTGATGACATAGCTTTCCGGCGGCTGCATCTCCGACAGCGTGACCGTGCCGGCGAAGCGCGCGGACACGGGCCCGACCTTGGTCTTGACCTTGGCCTTCAGTTCATTCTCGCCGGTCCAGTCCAGGCTTTCGCAACCGTCGATGCACTGTTTGAGGATGCCGGCGTCGTTCAGCGCCGTCCAGACCGTCTCCCGGTCCGCCGGGATGGTGTATTCGCCCGAGACGTCCATGACGCTCTAATCTCCCGCTACCGCCTTGTAGATGCCCTGGGTGCCCTCCTCGCGCCCGCCGGCCTCGGCGAACCTCTCGAAGACGGCTTTGGACAAGCCCAGAATCTCCAGGTCCAGGCCCAGACGCTCGGCCTCGCCGCTGGCGATGGTCATGTCCTTGATGAAGTGGTGCACAAAAAAGCCGGGCGCGAAATCGCCTTCCACCATCTTCCGGCCCAGAACATTGAGCTGGAAGCCGCTGGCCGCGCCGCCGCCGATCACCTCCAGAACCTGGTCCAGATCCAGGTCGGCGCGCTTGCCATAGGCCAGCGCCTCGGCCACGCCCATGATGGTGCCGGCGATCACGATCTGATTGACCATCTTGGTGTGCTGGCCGGCCCCGGCCGGCCCCAGCAGGGCGATGGTCTTGCCCATCAGATCGAACAGCGGCTTGACCGTATC
>CAYFTQ010000011.1:0-16316 GCA_964346035.1 uncultured Roseospira sp.
GGCGGGAGCCGGACGGGCTTGCCAAGGCGAGCCTATCCGGGGCAGTAATGCCCCGGCCTCATTGAAGCCACGTCACTGGAAGTCGGTAGAGCCATAATGGCCTCCATCCTATCCGGGGCAGTAATGCCCCGGCCTCATTGAAGCCCGGTGGCATTACCAAACCACCCCGGATCATTCGTCAGGCAGCGGTGGCCCGTCGGCGTCGGGGCCGGGATGCCACCTGCGCGCGTTTGCACGCGCGACCGGTGGCGCGCCGCCCGTTGCGGGGCGGGCGTGGACGGGGGTTCGGTGTTGGCGGGAGAGGGCTTTTTGGTGCGGGCGGGGACGTTTGTCGGCGGGGCGGCCTATCCGGCGATCGAGGGCAAGGTGCATCACGGCCCTGTCCGCCGATCCGGCAGGGCCGTGCGCCGGCTCCCGCAGCGCCGTGATCTGCTTTTCAAGCCACCTCGCCCGGCGTGTGAATGACACCCCGAGTCCCGTGTCCAGGACGTTCGACTGCCGGCCGTCGCGTATTGCCGCCGAAGCGGCGGGAACAGGAGCGGCTACGCCCCCAGGTGCTCCGCCACCACCGCCGCCGCCCGAGCGCTGGGCGCGCCGCTCTGTCCGGCCGACAGGCGCAGGCAGGCTTCCCTGAGGGCCGCGCGCTGGGTTTCGGCCTCCGGGCCGCCATCCAGCAGAGGCGCCAGCGCCAACTCCAGACGTTCGGCGCGGCAGTCGGCCTGCAGGAACTCGGGCACGACCATGCGGTCCATCAGGATGTTCACGGGACCGGCGAACCGAAGCCGCGTCATGGCGCGCAGCAACCGGGCGCTGACGGGATTGACCCGGTAGGCGATCAGGTGGGGCACACCTGCCACGGCCAACTCCAGACTGACCGTCCCCGACGCCGCCAGCGCCGCCGAGGCGGCCGCGAAAGCATCATGACGCGCCCGCGTACCCCGCGCCACATGCGCCGGCAGGGGCCAGCCCTGGACCGCCGCCGAAACCGTCTCGGCCACCGTCGCGACCGTGGGAACCACCACATGCAGATCCGGCCGCACCGCCGCCAGGCGTCGGACCGCCGCACCGAACACCGGCAGCAGGCGCCGCACCTCGGTCGAACGGCTGCCCGGCAGCACCACCAGAACCGGTGCCTGGGCGGGAATCCCGAAAGCAGCCCGCGCCCTGTTGCCATCCCCGGCGTCGGCGCCAGCCTCCATGACGGCGTGACCAACATGGGTGCACGGCAGGCCCAAGGGGGCAAAATACGCGCACTCGAACGGCCACAGCGTCAAGAGATGGTGAACCCGCGCGGCCACGGCGTGCTTGCGCTTCTCCTTCCACGCCCAGACCATCGGCGCCACATAGTGCAGACGAGGCACGGTCGAGCCGGCAGCCTTGAGCGCCGCCGCCACACGGCCCGTGAAGCCCCAGGAATCCACCGTCACAACAACCGCCGGGCGCAGGTCCTGAATATCGGCGACCGTTTCGCGCAACCGCCGGCGCAAGGCGAAGACGCGCGGCAGAACCTCCAGAAAGCCCATGATGGCCAGTTCGCGTTGTTCGATGCGGCTGTCCAGACCCTGCTCTGCCATGGCCTCGCCCCCGATACCGGCGAATCGCACCCGCCCGTTCAGGCGGTCGCGCAACGCCGCCATCAGGCGTGCCGCCAGAACATCGCCCGATGGCTCGCCGGCGATAAGATAGACCAGCGGCGTTGCCTCGACGGGCTCCGGCCTGAGCGCTGCGGGCGCGCCCTCCGGGTCCGGTGTTTGCTGGACCGCAGCCGGGCCCTGCTCCGCCTCCGTCACTCCAATCACGAACAGGCCGGCCCGATCGGCCTTCTCCCGAACCAGATCGGCCGCCACCACCAGCGCGGCCCCGGCCTCGAACGCGATGCCCCGAAGGCCGGCGGCGCGGGCGCGATCCACCGTGCGCGGGCCGATCGTCGGCAGGTCGGCGCGCCGGTCCTGGCCCGGCTTGCAGCGTTTGACCAGGATGCCGCCAGGACCCGGCCTTTGGAGCCCCGCGCAGCGTTCGATGAGCGCATCGGTGCCCTCCAACGCCTCCACCCCCAGAACGAGGCCCTGCTGGACGACCACGGATTGCCCCACATCGGCCGCCCCCAGGGCGGCGGCGACCTCCCAGCCGCGCCGAATATCGGTCCAGGCCAAGGCATCGGGCGTCGCCCGGCCCAACGGCCCGGGAGCGCCAAGCGCCTCGCTCAGCACGGCTTCGACCGGATGAACGGTCAGCCCCTCCCCCTCCAGTTGCCGGATAATGGCCCGCAAAAGCCCGTCGTCGCCCAGGGCGCACAGGCCGACACGGGCCAGAAAACGCGCCGTTTGCGCATCCGGCCAGAGTGTCGCCAGGCTGGGGCGGCGCACCGCGCCGGCCATGACCAGATCGCGAATCCCTTTGCGGCGCAGGTACGCCACGGCGGCCCCGCCCTGTCCCAGCCGGAACGAGACCACCGGCACGCCAAGCGCCGCGAAGGCGGCCGGATCGCCCTGCCCGCGCAGAACGATGACATGCAGCGGGCGTCCATCGGCGACGCACCGTTCCGCGACATGGCGGGGCAAGTCACCGCGCCCGGCCAGCAGCCCGAGCGTGCGCGTTGCCGGCAGATTCGGTCCGGGCTCCTGCGCCGTCACGGCCGTTCCCCCGTCAGGCCAGGTCGGGACCGCCAGTGCGCGGCGCCGGCCGGCACAGACCGCGCGCGGAATCGCCCCGGATGAACTCCAGCACCTCCATCACCGGCCCCACACCGTCGAAACTGGCCGCGACCTCCTCGGCCTTGTCGGCGATGACGCCGTTTTCCTCGAACAGCATGCGATAGGCGGAGCGCAGGGCCTGTACGTCCTCACGCGTGAAGCCACGCCGCTTCAGGCCGATAAGATTCAGCCCGTTGAGGCGGGCGCGGTTGCCGGTCACATTGCCGAAGGGAATGACGTCCGTCTCCACGCCGGACACCCCGCCCACCATGGCATGCTGACCGATCCGGACGAACTGATGGATGGCACTGCCACCGCCGACGATGGCGAAATCCCCGACCGCGATGTGTCCCGCCAACAGAACATTGTTGGCCAGGATGACGTTGTCTCCCAGCGCACAGTCGTGGGCGACATGGCAGCCAACCATGAAAAGGCCGCCGTTGCCGACGCGGGTGATGCCACCACCGCCCTCGGTGCCCGGGTTCATGGTGACATGTTCGCGAATGGTGTTGTCGCTGCCGATGATCAGTTGGGTGCGTTCGCCGTGATACTTCAGATCCTGCGGCGGAAGACCCAGCGTGGTGAACGGCATGACCCGGGTGCGCGCGCCGATGTGCGTGACCCCATCCACCACGACATGGGACAGCAGCGTGACGCCGTCTTCCAGCACCACGTCGGGTCCGATGGTGCAGAACGGGCCGACGCGGACGTCGGTCCCCAGGCTCGCGCCCGCCTCAATCAGCGCGGTCGGATGAATGGCGGTCATGGCATGGCCTTCCCGGCGTTATGGCATAGCGCGCAGCGCGATGGCTTGGTCGGCGCGGCGAAGAGAGCAAGCGCGAGCAGGCACGCCATGCCCCGTCGGCGAATGGGATGCCCGGTCAGCGCCCCCCCGGCCACGGTGCAGAGCGGGCGGGGACCCGTGCCGCGACGGCAGCGCCATTGACGCCGAAGCCCGTCAGGTTCCGGCCGTGCGCGCAGCCCCGCGGCCCCCTACTTGTCGAGGATCATGGCCGAGAACGTCGCGTCCGCGACAAGGGTGTCACCGACCATGCCCTCCCCGGTGAACTTCCACACGGACCCACGATGACGCTGCTTGGTAACGTGCAACAGAAGCTGGTCGCCGGGATGCACCGGCTTGCGAAAGCGGGCATTGTCAACGCTCATGAAATACACAAGCTTGCCTTCCCAGTCGGTGCCCAGCGTGGCCACCACCAGAACGGCGGCGGTCTGGGCCATGGCCTCGATGACCAGAACGCCGGGCATGACCGCCATGCCGGGAAAGTGCCCCTGGAAATGCGGTTCGTTGCTGGTGACGTTCTTGACGCCGATGGCGCGTTCACCAAGGTGGACGTCGATCAATCGATCAACCAGGAGGAACGGATAGCGATGCGGGATCATGTCGCGCACACGGTCCGCTTCGATCACCATGCCCTCGCCCGCGTTCTCGTTCGTCACAGTGCCAACGTCATCCATCCGCCCACACCTTCCAATCGGCCAACCCGGAAGACACCTACCAGCAGGACCAGCGCACGAGTCCCCACGCTCAGTTCGCGGCCCACCCGCGCGCGGCAGGCCAACACGCTTGAACTACCGGCTACTCCCCGCCCTCTGGCGGCACTTCGGCCGGGTCCGGGAACTCCACGGTGGGCAGCCGCTTGTTCAGCCGCTTCAGCACCTCGTCCGTCATGTTCATACGCGGATCAAACAGGGGCACCTGGGACCGATATAGAACAAGATTGATGCCGCGTTCCGATGCCACCTCGTCCGCCACGACCGTGATCATCTGCTGGACTTCCGACATGGCGATCGACAGCGCCCGTTCGAGATTGCGGCGCCGCTCGGCCACGCTCTTTTCGAACGCCGCGACCTTTTCGCGAAACGCCCGGGCCTTTTCCTGCAACTCAGGCGTTGGCGCCTGATTGGGCTCGATGGCAAGCCCGCGCTGTTCGTCGCGCAGGGCCTGCTCTTCCTGCGCTGTCTGCTTGTTGTAGCTGTCCAGGTAGGTCTCGCGATCGGCGTTGACAGCCTGCCAGGCGGTCGACTCCTGCAAGATCTGTTGCATGTCGATCACGCCGATGGCGGCGTTGGGGAAGTCGCCCCCCCCCTCCTGCGCCTGCGCCCGAGTCAGGAACGGGGCGCCCATCAGGCCGACGGTCAGCACGACCGCCAGAACCCTGGCGATGGCGCCGGGACGGGCGGACCCGAACGTCGCCGCGAGCCTCCTGCCAAGAGCGCTGCGACGGACGGAAACACCAGGGGACCACGAATACATCATTGTTCAAAACCTCTACAGACAGGCGCTTCGGGCGCCGGCACTCTAGCCCCTGGGCCGATCCTTGGGAAGTCATGGCAGGCAAACAGTCGCGCTCGCCCCACGCCGGGCACGGTCATCACCACCAGAGCCCCCCAATGGCCCCGGCATGGCTTGCCACGGCCCACCCATGTCACGGACCGCCCGTCGGCCCCGCGTGGCACCGCGATCAGAAGCGGGACCCGAAATTGACCCGGAACAACTCTTCCTTGTCATAGGATTCCTTCACGATGGGCGTCGCCAGTTCCAGGCTGACCGGTCCCAGCGGGGACTTCCACAACACGCCCACGCCGGCCGAGCCGCGCAGCGATACATCGTGGTCCATATCGGCCTCCGGCACACCATCGGGCGCTCCGGCCATACCCCAGTCGGTAAACACCTTGCCGCCCAGCCCGAATTCCTCGGGCAGGCCCAACGGTACCCGCAGTTCAAGACTGGCTGTTGCCATCCAGTTCCCACCGAGGGCGTCGCCGGTCAGACGGTCGCGCGGCGACGCGCCGGAGGCCTCGAACCCCCGCAGGTTGGCCCCGCCCATGAAATAGCGGTGCCGGATGCTGACGTCATCGGCCATGCTGAAGATGTATCCGGCGTGGCCGCGGGTGGTTACGACCCATTCCGGACTCCAGTCCAGCTCGTCCCCCAAGGGGTAGTGCGCCTCGGCCCGCAGGTCGGAGCGCAGGAAGCTGGCATCGCCGCCCAGGCCGGCGACATCGTTGGACAGGCTGACCTTCACGCCATCCGTCGGAACCAGCCGGGAATCGCGGCTGTCATAGGTCAGCGTGTGGCCGACCATGGAGACCCACTCGACCCCTTCCTGTTCGCGGATGAAGAACGAGGCGTCGTCCTCGACATCCCGGATCTCCTGACGCTCAAGCGAATACTTGAAGCGGTGGCTCCATTCTTCGTTGTAATCATAGCCGAAGCGGATGGCGCCGCCGATATCCCGCATCTCGAAGGAGCTTTCGTCCTTGAAGTCGCTTTCGGTTGCGAACAGGTCGAAGCCGGCCTCGATGGGGCGATCCAGGAAGTACGGCTCCGTGAAGCCCAGGTTGAACTCGGACCGGCGCTCGGCCCAACTGATCCGCGCCGACAGGTCCTGCCCGCGACCAAGCAGGTTGCGTTCGCGCACGCCCAATTCGACCATGGCGCCCAAGCTGGATGACCAACCCACGCCGAAGGACAATTCGCCGGTCGACTGCTCCTCGACCTTGACGTTGACCACCGTCTGATCCGGCTTGTCGACAACCGGTTCGTTGGTGACCTCCACATCCTTGAAGAAGCCGAGATCGCGTATGCGCTGCCGCGAGCGGCGCAGCTTGGCCGAATTGAAGGCATCCCCCTCGACCAGCAGAACCTCGCGCCGGATCACCTCGTCCAGGGTGCGCACGTTGCCTTCAATATTGATTCGGCTGACAAAGACGCGGGGACCTTCCTGAACCTCGAAGGTCAGGTCGATGATGTCGTTCTCACGGTCGCGCTCCACGCGGGGACGCACATCCACAAACGCATAGCCCAGAGAGCCGACACGTTCCGTGATGTTCTGAACGGAGTCCTCAATATCGTCGGCGTCGTACCAGTCGCCGGACTCGATCTCCAGGGCCGGGCGGAGTTGTTCCGCGCTCAGGGTCTCTATACCGGACTCGATCTCCACCGATCCGACCCGGTAGCGGTCACCCTCATCCACCGTGAACGTGATAAAGAAGCTCTCCCGATCGGGGCTCAACTCTGCCACCGCCGATCGCACCTCGAAATCAGCGTAGCCGTTGCCCAGGTAATAGCGGCGCAGCAGTTCCCGGTCGAACGTCAGACGGTCGGGGTCGAAGGTGTCGGCGGCGGAGAGAATCCTGTACCAGCGTTCCTCCTCGGTCGCGATCACGTCGCGCAAGCTGGAATCGCTGTAGGCCTGGTTGCCGACAAAGGTGATTCGGCGGACATAGGTCGTCGGCCCCTCGTCAATCTCGAACACAAGATCAACGCGGTTCTGCGGCAGTTCGATGATCTTCGGATCAACGGCCACGGCGTACCGCCCGGAGCGGCGATAAACGTCCAGGATGCGCTTGACGTCGTCCCGCACCTTCGCGCGGGTGAAGACCCCGCGAGGCTGCAACTGGGTTTCGCCCGCCAGCGCCTGGTCCTTGACGCGCTTGTTGCCCTCGAACGCGACGCGGTTGATGATCGGGTTCTCCACCACCACGATCACCAGATCGCCGCCCTCACGGCGCAGGGACACATCCGCGAACAGACCTGTCGCGAACAGGGCCTTCAGCGACTGGTCAATGGCAACGGGGTTGAAGGGATCGCCTTCCGTCACCTCAAGATAAGTGCGCACCGTATCGGGCTCGATGCGTTGCGCACCCTCTACCAGAATGCGTTCGATCACGGGTCCGGACGCGGTTTGCGCCAGGGCAACGCCGGGCAGTGCGGTTGCGGCCATGACAGTCACGGCGACAAGCAATCCCGTCAGTATCTTGATCCGCGCTCTCAACGCATCCCCCCAAGCCAAGGTGACGGCGTAATATATTGCCATTTTTCGCCGCCGTCACCAGGAAAGTCAGCCCACCAGGAGACGCACCACGTCGTTGGCTGTGACGAAAACCATCAAACCGACGATGACCACCAGTCCGACGCGGAAGGCGTATTCCTGAGCGGTCTCGCCCACAGGCTCGCCACGAACCGCCTCCACCACGTAAAACATCAAATGGCCACCGTCCAGCACCGGAATCGGCAGCAGGTTGATGATCCCCAGATTGACCGAAAGAAAGGCCGCAAACAAGAGCAGGCTGATGACACCCAGTTCGGCGACCTGACCTGACATCTGCGCGATGCGAACCGGACCGCCCAGGTCCTCGGTTCCGCGGTCGCCGGCGACCATCTGGGCGACCGACACTGCCGTCGTCTCGACCACCGTCCAGGACTGCTGAACGCCCTCCCAAAGGGCCTCGACCGGCCCGAAGCGGCGTCGATCCTCTGGATCGATGGTCGCCGTGACGCCAAGCACGGCCTGCTCGCGCGTTTCACCCAGGCTGTCGGTCACCGTTTCCATGCGCGGGCGCGCGCTCAGGCTGAGTGTCTCGCCATCCCGGTTGATGGTCAGCGTGATCACCGAGCCGTTGGTCAGCGGCACGAGCCGTTGCAGATCCTCGAATCGCTCCAGCGCCCGTCCGTTCACCGTCAGGATGCGGTCTCCGGCCCGCAGACCGGCGTCCTCGGCCGCGCTGCCGGGCTGCACGGAGTCAACCACCGGCGGCGTCGCCATCTGGCCCACCGTGGCGAAGACGGCCGCGAAAACGACAACGGCGAACACCACGTTGGCGGCCGGACCGGCCACCACCACGGCGATGCGGCGCCAGACCGACTTGTGATGAAAGGAGACTGCCTTTTCCGCTTCCGTCAACGCGCGATCATCGGCGGTCGCGCTGGTGCCGTCGCTGTCGCCGAAAAACTTGACGTAGCCGCCCAGGGGCACGGCCGAGAGCTTCCAGCGCGTGCCGTGACGATCGTTGAAGCCGGTCAGTTCCGGTCCGAAGCCGATGGAAAACACCTCGACCCGCACACCCGCCAGACGGGCAACAAGGTAGTGCCCCAGCTCGTGCACGAAAACAACCAGGGTCAGGACGACAAGAAACGCGACAATGGTGGTCAGCACGCAGACGTTCCCTTCTTGAACACTATAAACGCCGAGGCCGAGGCCAACGGCGGCGGATCGCCGGACCCGCCTCAGGCGGCGGCGTCGCCCACCAGATCACCACACACGGCGCGCGCCTCGCGGTCGATCCCAAGCACCTCCTCGACGCTCCCGGGGGCCGGACGCACAACCTTTTCCAGTGTGCGCTCGACCAGGGCGGCGATGTCCAGGAACCCGATGCGACGCGCCAGAAAGGCCGCGACGGCCACCTCGTTGGCGGCATTCAGGACAGTGGGCGCACCACCACCCGCCTTCAAGGCCTCGCGAACCAGAGTGATGGCCGGAAAGCGCGTCTCGTCAGGGGCCTCGAAGCTCAGCGTGCCGACGGCGCCCAGATCGAGGGGCGCCGACGGCGCCGGCATGCGGGCCGGCCAGCCCAGGGTGAACGCGATCGGGGTACGCATGTCGGGTGAGCCAAGTTGCGCCAACACCGAGCCATCCACATAGGCCACCAGGGAATGCACTACTGATTGCGGATGAACCACGATTTCTATTTTTTCGGGCGGCATGGCGAACAGGTGATGGGCCTCGATGAACTCAAGGCCCTTGTTCATCATGGTCGCGGAATCCACCGAGATCTTGGCGCCCATGGACCAGTTCGGATGGGCCACCGCCTGTTCCGGCGTGACCGCGCGCATGGCGTCCCGGCTCCAGGTCCGGAACGGCCCGCCGGAGGCGGTCAGGATGATGCGGTCGATCCGCGCCTTCTGGTTGAAGTCGAACACCTGGAAGATGGCGTTGTGTTCGCTGTCCACAGGAAGCAGCGTGGCGCCGCCCTCTGCCACCGCGCGCATGAACAGATCACCGGCGCACACCAGGCATTCCTTGTTGGCCAGTGCGACGGTGGCGCCGCGCCGTACGGCGGCCAGGGTCGGCTCCAGCCCGGCCGCGCCCACAATGGCACCCATGACCCAGTCCGAGGGCCGCGCCGCTGCCTCGACCAGAGCCTCATGACCGGCCGCGACCTCAACCCCCGAACCCGCCAGCGCGGCCTTGAGCGCATCATACCGGGCCGGGTCCGCGACCACCGCGAGCCGGGCCTTGAAGCGGCGCGCCTGCTCGGCCAGGGCCTCGACATTGCCGTTTGCGGTCAGGGCATCGACCGAGTACTGCTCCGGATCGCGTTCGATCAGGTCCAGCGTGTTGACGCCAATCGATCCTGTGGACCCCAGAATGGTCACCGTGCGCGGCCCATCCTTCATCGCCCCCGCCGACCGGGGTTCCGCACCCAGATTGCCTACCACCTCGTGATGCCCCCTTGCTCCAGAAGCACGGCCACGGCCATCAGTGGCGTTGCCGCGATAAGACCGTCCACCCGGTCGAGAAGGCCACCGTGACCGGGAATCAGGTCGCTGCTGTCCTTGACCCGGAAGCGTCGCTTGAAGGCGGATTCAAACAGATCCCCCCCCTGCGACACAATCCCCAACAGCAGCGCCAGAAGCGCCAGCACCCAGGCGTCCCGCCCCTCCAGGCCGCCGGCCAGACCCAAGGCGCCGGCCAGCCCGACCACCGCGGCACAGCCGATGCCGCCCACGAACCCGGCCCAGGTCTTGTTCGGGCTGACGGCGGGCCACAGGCGCGGACCACCGATCCAGCGGCCGAAGCCATAGGCGCCGATATCCGTCGCCCAGACAACCAGGAACAACCAGACCAGAACCTCCCAGCCGGTCTCCATGCGGACCCAGACCAGACACACCACCGGCAGGCCGATATAAAGGCAGCCGACCGCGATCCACAGGGACCTCCGCCAGCCCACGCCAAACAACACGATGGCGGCCACGGCGCCGGCAACCGGCAGCAGCAACGCCCACCCCTGCCAAGGCGCCACCAGCAGCGCGGCCAGCGATACCACCACCGCCAGCGCCCAGCCCATCGGACCGGGCCGACCGCAACAGACCGTGCTCCACTCCCACGCCAGAACCGCCGCCCCCACGGCAACGAACAGATCGAACCAGGGCCAGCCCAGAACAACGGCCAGGATGGTCACCGGCCCCATGATCAGGGCAGAGGCGACACGCGGACCCAATGCTCCGGCCGCCGACAGCCATGCCATGCGTCGCCCTCCGAAGACCGTCTAGCCGGCCACGGCGCCGAAGCGCCGCAAACGGCCGCGATACTCGGTCAGGGCCTCCGTCAAATGGTTTTCCGTAAAGTCGGGCCAGGCGACGTCCAGAAACACCATTTCCGCATAGGCGCACTGCCAGAGAAGGAAATTGCTGATCCGCTTCTCCCCGCTGGTGCGGATCAGGACGTCGGGATCGGGCAGATCGGGCGCATAGAGGGCGCCGGCCACGGCCGCCTCGTCGATGGTCGCCGGATCGCGTTGCCCGGCGGCTGCCTGTCGCGCCAACACCCGGGCAGCGCGGGCAATCTCGCCACGGCCGCCGTAGTTCAGCGCGATCGTCAGGATCAAGCGCGCGTTGTCCGCCGTCCGGGCCTCCGCCGCCTCGATCAGGTGCAGGATATCGTCCCCGAGGCGGTCCCGCTCACCGATCACCCGCAGCCGCACGCCCTCACGATCCAGTTCCGCCACCTCGTTGCGCAACGACAGGCGCAACAGACCGAACAAGGCCGAGATCTCATCCCTCGGCCGGCGCCAGTTCTCGGACGAAAAGCCGAACAGGGTAAGGTGGCTGACACCCTCTCGCACGGCGCCCCGCACACAGGCGCGCACGGCCTCCGCCCCCTGCCGGTGGCCGGCGGTGCGCGGCAGCCCCCGCCGCTTGGCCCAACGCCCGTTGCCGTCCATGATAACGGCCACATGCAGCGGTCCTGAGGGGTCCATGGTTTTGGCGGCTGGCATTTGAGCCATTGTCTGGGTCCGGGCGCAAGAAGGAACGGCGATGGAATAGCCCCCCTCACCCGCCACCCTTCCCGGGACCGTGCCCGCTCGACCCGCGAGGACGGAGGCGAGGACGGAGGAAAGGGCGAGGCGGACAAAGCGGTTGGCGGTCGCGAGATCAGACCTGCATGATTTCCTCTTCCTTGTGATGAAGGGCTTCGTCAACCTGCTTGATGGCGTCGTCCGTCAGGGTCTGGACTTCGTGACCGTGTTTTTTGTGTTCGTCCTGCGAGATGTCGCCATCTTTTTCCATCCGCTTCAGATGGTCCATGCCGTCGCGGCGCACGTTGCGCACGGCGACCCGCGCATGTTCGGCGTACTTGCCGGCGACCTTGGTCAGTTCCGTCCGGCGTTCCTCGTTCAGGGGCGGGATCGGCACCCGGATGGTCTGGCCCTCGCTGGCGGGGTTGAGGCCGAGGCCGGCATCCCGGATCGCCTTTTCAACCGCCTTGGCCATGCCGCGATCCCAGACCTGCACGGTCAGCATGCGCGGTTCCGGCACGTTCACGTTGGCGACCTGGGTAAGCGGCATGGTGGACCCGTAGGCCTCCACCATCACGGGATCAAGCAAGCTGGAATGGGCGCGACCGGTGCGCAGACCGGCGAACTCCTTCTTCAGCACCTCCAGCGTGCTGTCCATGCGGTGCTTGAGATCCTTTCTGAGGGACGGAAAATCGGCAGGTTTGTCGCTCACGGTCAGGCCTCCTCGCGAATGATCGTATAGCGTCCCGCCCCGCGCACGATGGCAGCCAACGCGCCCGCTTCCGACAGGGAAAACACGAGGATAGGTATCCCATTGTCACGCGCCAAGGCAATTGCCGAGGTATCCATGACGCGCAGGTCCTCGCGCAGCACATGTTCGAAAGAAAGGGACTCGAATCGCCTGGCATCCGGCGATGTTTTGGGATCGGCATCGTAGACGCCGTCCACCTGCGTTGCCTTCAACAGGGCATCGCAGTTCATCTCCACTGCCCGCAGGGCGGCCGCCGTGTCGGTGGTGAAGAATGGATTGCCGGTTCCGGCGGCGAAGATGACGACGCGGCCCTTCTCCATATGCCGGATGGCGCGCCGCCGGACATAGGGTTCGCAGATTGCCGCCATCGGGATGGCCGATTGCACCCGGGTGGGCACGCCGGCCTTCTCCAGATAGTTCTGGACCGCCAGCGCGTTCATGATCGTCGCCAGCATGCCCATGTAATCGGCGCTGGTCCGGTCCATGCCGCGTGCCGCACTGGACAGGCCGCGGAAGATGTTGCCGCCGCCGATGACCAGACACAGTTCGACGCCGGTGTCGTGGACCTCCTTGATCTCGCGCGCCAGTCGCTCCGTCACGGTCAGATCCAGGCCGTAGGCCTGTTCGCCCATCAACCCCTCGCCCGAGAGCTTGACAAGGAGGCGACGGAACCGGACGGGTCTCTTGTCCGGTTCCGGTTCCGGTTCCGCGGGCTGCGCCATGATGTCGTCTGTCCTCCTGATCGGAGTGGGCCGGGCCGTTGGGTAAGGGCCGGGCCGAACCGGCGCCGGCGCCCGGCCGGGCACCGGCCCACAAGGCCCGACAATCATGACACCATGAGGGCGGGCCGCCGGCGAACCCGAACCCGAACCCGGCCCACCCGGCCCCGGTGATCCGCCCCGCCCCCTGTTTCCTGGCCCCTATTTGTCGAGCTGCTGGGCGACCTCGGCGGCGAAGTCCTTCTCTTCCTTCTCGATTCCCTCGCCCAGATGGAAGCGCACGAAACCGGTCAGCGCGACGGGCGTGCCCAGATCCCTGGCCGCCGCGTCCACCACGGACTGGACCTTGCTCTCGTTGTCCATGACGTAGGTCTGCTCCAGCAGGCAGACCTCCTCGTAGAACTTGCGCATGCGGCCCTCGACCATCTTTTCGATGATGTTCTCGGGCTTGCCGGAGTCGCGCGCCTGTTCGGTCAGGATGGCGCGCTCGCGCTCCAGGTCGCTGGTGTCCACCGCACCGCGATCCAGGAAGCGCGGCGAAGCGGCCGCCACATGCATGGCGATACTGCGGCCCAGATCAGCCAGCTTGCCGGCATCGGCCTGGGACTCCAGGGCAACCAGCACACCGATGCGGCCAAGCCCGGGCCGCACCACGTTGTGGACATAGCTGGCCACCACGCCTGAACCGACCTCCAGCACCGCCGCGCGGCGCAGGTTCATATTCTCGCCGATGGTTGCGACCTGGTGCGTCAGTTCCTCGGCGACGGTGCGTTCCGTGCCCGGGTAGGGCTTGCCCTTGAGCGCCTCCACGTCATCGCCCTCGACCAGCACCAGCCCGGCAAGGGTTTCCACCAGTCCCTGGAAGGTCTCGTTGCGGGCCACGAAGTCCGTTTCCGCGTTCAGTTCGATGGCGGCACCCTTGGTACCTTCGGTCGCCACGGCGACCAGACCCTCGGCAGCGACGCGGCCGGCTTTCTTGGCGGCGGCGGCAAGACCCTTCTTGCGCAGCCAGTCCACGGCGGCATCCAGATCACCACCGGATTCGTTGAGGGCCTTCTTGCAATCCATCATGCCCGCGCCTGTGCGTTCGCGCAGGTCCTTGACCATGGAGGCGGAGATCTGGGCCATGATTTGTCCTCTTTCGTTCCTGGCGTATCGTGTCTGTCGAAGGGCTCGCATCAGCGGCCACGCGGACCGACCGATGCAGCGTCGCGATCAAAGGCCCGAACCCGCCGCCTCGGCGACGGCTCCGAACCGCCCTAAAACAATGGCGGCAACCGGGGTCGCCGCCATTCGTTCCACAGCCCCGGCCGCATCAGCGCCCGGCGGCCTCGCCCTGCTCCGGCTCCGCCGTCGCGGCCTTGACTTCGCCCTCGGCCGGCGCGGCCTCCTCGGCCTCGGTGGCCGGCTCGGACGGCTTTTCCATGGCGCCGACATCAAGGCCGGCGGCGCTCATCTCGGCATGAATGCCGTCCAGCGCGGCACCACTGACCAGTTCACAATAGGTCTGGATGGCGCGAATGGCATCGTCGTTCCCCGGAACCGGGTACGTCACACCGCGCGGGTCGCTGTTGCTGTCCAGCACGGCCACGACCGGGATCCCCAGCTTGTTGGCCTCGGCGACCGCCAGATCCTCCTTGACGGTATCGACGATGAACAGAATGTCGGGCAGCCCACCCATTTCCTTGATGCCACCCAGGGCAAGGTCGAGCTTTTCACGCTCGCGCGTCAGGTTGAGCAGCTCTTTCTTGGTCAGGGCCTGCAACTCGCCCGAGTCGAGTTTTTCTTCCAGCTCCCGCAGGCGGCGGATGGAATGCGAGATGGTCTTCCAGTTCGTCAGCATGCCACCCAGCCAGCGGTGGTTGACGAAATACTGGCCGCAGCGCCGGGCGTTCTCGGCTACGATTTCCTGGGCCTGGCGCTTGGTGCCGACGAACAGCACGCGCCCACCGCCGGCCACGACCTCGCGCACGGCCCCCATGGCGCGGTACAACAGCGGTACGGTCTGTTGCAGGTCGATGATGTGGACGTTGTCGCGAACACCGAACAGATAGGGCTCCATCTGCGGGTTCCAGCGACGGGTGTTGTGACCGAAATGGCAGCCAGCCTCGATAAGCTGGCGCATGGTAAAGGTCGGCATGGCCATGGCGAATGATCCTTGGGGTTTTCCGGTTGAGCCTCCGCGGGACATGAGCCGCCATCCGCCATGACCCGAAGGGCCGGGCACGGCACGGCGACACCGGAACGACCCGTCGGCGCCGGCCCGATCGATCGGACAGGCACCCGGGCCGCGCTCCCGCGTGTGGGTTGGTGGCGGGGTTCTAGCGCTTCGGCGGGCATTTGACAAGGGGCGACAGGGCGTTTTTCAGGGCAATCGGGTGAAGGACGATCCGGGCGTTTTTCTCACCCCCGTGAGCCCGCCGTCGCGCCTGGCCTCGCGGACCGTGCCGGACGCCGGACCAGGCCCCTTGGCGGTTGACCCCGTGCGCCCCGGGCCCTATGACCGTCGCGGGCCACGATCCCCCAACGGGTCGCTGCCCTTCTGCGAGGAAGGGAGACACCATGACCGCAGTCAATCAACCGGCCGCCCGGCCGGCTCGCCCCTATTTCTCCTCCGGCCCCTGCGCCAAGCGCCCCGGCTGGAGTCCCGCCGCCCTTGAAGACGCGCTCGTCGGCCGCTCGCACCGGGCCAAGCCCGGAAAGGCCAGGCTGGCCGAGGTCCTGGACCGCAGCCGCGCCCTTCTTGGCCTGCCGGACGACTACCGGATCGGCATCGTGCCGGCCTCGGACACCGGCGCCGTGGAAATGGCGCTGTGGTCGCTGCTGGGCGCCCGCGGCGTCGATCTGCTGGCCTGGGAAAGCTTCGGCGCCGGCTGGGTGACGGACGTCGTAAAACAGCTCAAGCCGGCCGATACCCGCACCCTGGAGGCGCCCTATGGCGCCCTGCCCGACCTGTCCCAGGTGGATTTCGACCGTGACGTGGTGTTCACCTGGAACGGTACCACATCTGGCGTGCGCGTTCCCGACGGCGACTGGATCGCCCGCGACCGCGCCGGCCTGACCATCTGCGACGCCACCTCGGCGGCCTTCGCCATGGACCTGCCGTGGGACCGGCTGGATGTCGTCACCTATTCCTGGCAGAAGGTGCTTGGTGGCGAGGCCCAGCACGGCATTCTCATCCTGTCGCCGCGCGCCGTCGAGCGCCTGGAGAGCTACAGCCCACCGTGGCCCCTGCCCAAACTGTTCCGAATGACCAAGGGGGGCAAGCTGATCGAGGGCATCTTCAAGGGCGAGACCATCAACACGCCGTCGATGCTGGCGGTCGAGGAC
>CAYFTQ010000012.1:0-15556 GCA_964346035.1 uncultured Roseospira sp.
TCGACGCCGCCGGCAACAAGGACGAGGGCGCCGGCGACCAGGGCATCATGTTCGGTTTCGCGTGCGATGAGACCGAAGAACTGATGCCGGCCCCGATCGCCTTTTCGCACCGCATCCTTCAAACCCTGGCCCTGACCCGCAAGAGCAACCCCGCCTCGATCCTGGGGCCGGATTCCAAAAGCCAGGTCACGTTGCGCTATGTGGACGGCAAGCCGGTCGGTGCGGCCAGCGTGGTGGTCTCCACCCAGCATCTGGGCAGCGCCTCCAGCGAGGAGGTGCGCGAGCTGGTCCGCCGCCACGTGCTGGATGTGCTGCCCGAAGGCTGGATGTGCCCCGAGGATGAATTCTACGTCAACCCGACCGGTCGCTTCGTCATCGGCGGCCCGGATGGGGACTGCGGCCTGACCGGCCGCAAGATCATCGTCGATACCTATGGTGGCGCGGCGCCGCATGGCGGCGGGGCCTTTTCGGGCAAGGACCCGACCAAGGTCGACCGCTCGGCCGCCTATGCCGCCCGCTATCTGGCCAAGAACGTCGTCGCCGCCGGCCTGGCGCGCAAGTGTTCCATCCAGCTTTCCTATGCCATCGGCGTGTCCAAGCCGCTGTCGGTCTATGTGGACACCCACGGTACCGGGCAGGTGGACGAGAACCGCCTGGGTCTGGCCCTGCGCGAGGTCATGGACCTGTCGCCGCGCGGCATTCGCGAGCATCTCCAGCTCAGCCGGCCGATCTATGCCCGCACCGCCGCCTATGGCCACTTCGGCCGCGCATCCACAGAGGACGGCGGCTTCTCGTGGGAGAAGGTGGACCTGGTGGACAGCCTGAAAAGTGCCGTTGGCGGCTGATCCCGAAAGCCGCCCCGACGGGGACGTCCGCCCCCAGGGCGCACGAACCGAGGACGTGCGCTTTTACGGCCGGCGCAAGGGCAAGCCCCTGCGCGCCGGCCGGCGCGACCTGCTGGACCAGCGCTTGCCCGATCTGGCGCTGCCCGAACCGGCGCCGGGCGAGCTCCTTGACCCGGTCAGTCTGTTCGCCCGCCGACCGCGGGCCGTCTGGCTGGAGATCGGCTTCGGCGGCGGCGAGCATCTGGCGGCGCAGGCGGCGGCGCATCCCGACGTCGGGTTCATCGGCGGCGAGGTGTTCGAATACGGCGTCGCCAAGCTGGTTGCCGCCGTCGATCAGGGCGGACTGGAAAACGTGCGCGTCCATCCCGACGACATCCGCCCCGTGCTGGACCACCTGCCGGACGCCTGCCTGGAGCGGATCTTCGTCCTGTTTCCAGATCCCTGGCCCAAAAGCCGACACGCCAAGCGCCGCATGATCGCGCCCCGGCGGCTGGATGCCTTCGCCCGCCTGCTGGCGGATGGCGGCCTGCTTCGGGTCGCCAGCGATGAGACCGGATACGTGGCCTGGACGCTGGCCCACGCGGTGGCGCATCCGCTGTTCGCGTGGACGGCACGGCGGCCGGGCGACTGGCGCGAACCGCCCGCCGACCACGTCCCGACCCGCTATGAAGCCAAGGCGTTGGCCGAGGGGCGCCCCCCGGCCTATCTGGACTTCTGCCGCCGGCCGCGCGCCGAACGGGACACCGCCTGATGACTCTGACGATCGGTTTCCTGGTCTTTCCCGATGTCATGCAGCTTGACATGACCGGCCCGCACGAGGTGTTCGCGCACGCGCCCGACTGTCGCGTCCTGACGGTCTGGCGCGATGTCGCGCCGATCCGCGCCAGCGGCGGGTTGCGCCTGATCCCGGATGTGACGTTCGCCGATTGTCCGGCGCTGGACATCATCTGCGTGCCCGGTGGGGCCGGCACCACGGCGCTGCTGGAGGACGCCGGAACGCTGGACTTCCTGCGCCGGCAGGCCGGCGGCGCGCGGGTGGTGGCCTCGGTGTGTACCGGCTCGCTGGTGCTGGGCGCGGCCGGGCTGCTGGTCGGCCGGCGGGCGGCCTGTCACTGGATGTCGCGCGACCTGCTGGCGGCCTTTGGCGCGCTGCCCGACCCGGCCCGAGTGGTGGAGGACGGGCCGGTCGTCAGCGGTGGCGGTGTGACGGCTGGGATCGACTTCGCCCTGACGCTGGTGGCGCGCCTTTATGGAGATTCCGTGGCCCGACGCATTCAGCTGGCGATCGAGTATGCCCCCGCGCCGCCCTTCGACTCCGGTCGCCCGGAGTTGGCCGGCGCGGCCGACGAGGCCGCCTTGCGCGCCGCCGCAGGCGATCGCCAGGAGGCCCGCGCCGCCGCCGTGGCACGCGCCGCCGCGACCCTGGGTCGGCGCCCGTGATCGGCCCCGCGCGAGCGCTTCGGCTTTTCCGGACCGGCCGTCTCGCCTATGGTGCGAGGCCATGACCGTTTCCTTGGAGTGCCGCTGATGTCCGACTTCGTATTCCCGCCTCATGCCCTGCCTTCCCTGCCGGTGGCGGGGCAGATCGGGCGCTTTCCGATCCGCCGGGTGTTCTGCGTCGGCCGCAACTATGCCGACCATACCCGCGAGATGGGCGCCGACCCGGCGCGCGACCTGCCGGTTTTTTTCACCAAGCCGGCGGATGCCGTGCTGCCGGAGGGCGGGGCCGTGCCCTATCCGCCGGCCACCTCGGATCTGCATCACGAGGTTGAACTGGTGGTGGCCCTGAAGGGCGGTGGGCGCGGCATCGCGGTCGCCGACGCGGCGGCGGCGATCTATGGCTATGCCGTCGGTATCGACTTGACCCGGCGCGATCTTCAGGCCAAGGCGAAAGCTGCCGGCGACCCCTGGGATGCCGCCAAGGGGCTGGACCTGGGCGCGCCCGTGGGCGTGCTGTCGCCGGTGGAAAGCCTGAACGGCCCCCTGACCTCTGGTGGGATACGGCTGTCGGTCAACGGCTCCGTGCGGCAGGATGGCGATCTTGCGGACATGATCTGGTCACCGGCCGAGATTATCCACTACCTGTCCGGCCTGTGGACGCTGTGCCCGGGCGACCTGATCTTCACCGGCACGCCGGCCGGGGTGGGCGCGTGCCGGGTGGGCGACCATCTGGAGGCCATGGTGGCCGGGCTGGCATCGCTTGACGTCCATCTGGTCGAGCCGGCCGCCTAGCAGCAGGGACCGTTCGTTGCCGTCAGGCCCCCTCGCCCCAAGGACCGGGCTGCGGCGGCCGGCGGCAACCCGATCACGTCTCTCGTGCCGGTGTGTCGCCCGGATCGGCATTGAGCGGGTCGGCATTGATGCGGACACGTGCCGGAGTCCGTGATGCACGCGGCGCCGTCGGCGGCACCGAGCGCGCACGAACATGGGGCACAAACAACGGGGGCGGACGAGTCTCGCTCATCCGCCCCCGTGCCTGTGCGTGATCATGCGGCCCTGCCGCAGCCGGCCCGGTTGGGTGCCGGGGCCGGCCGGGCCGGGGCGCGCCGTCAGCTCGCGGTCGGCTTCTTGGCCGCGCCGCCGGTCTTGGCGCCGCCGGCCTCGGCCTTGTCCATCATGCCCTTCATTTCCTCCAGCGTTTCGCTGAAGCGCTTGTTGAGCAGCTCGAAGACCTCGTTGTTGGACTTGGCCATCAGCTCGGACATTTCGCGCATGTTGGAGATCATGCGCTCGAAGCCCTGCTTCGCCAGATCGGTCTGGCGTGCAATGGCTTCCTGCGGGTCTTTCATGTCGGTCATGGACTGGGCGGTCTTGGCGTACTCCTCCACGCTCTGGCGCAGCAGTTCGCCCTGGCGCTGCATGACCGCCTGCATGCCTTCGAATGCCAGGCGATTGGCGTTGGTCAGCGCCTCCATGTTCTTCTTCTGGCTGGACACGATCGCGTCAAGGTCCACGCCGGGAATCTTCATGTCGTTGAGATACTTGGTGAAATCGAAATCAAAAAACTCGGGCTGCTTGGCCATCATCTCTCTCCATGTGTCTTCGAGGATCGGCGGTGGCCGGTGGTCACGCGCCCTGAAATCAAGGAGCCGGGTCCTGGTCACGAGACCCTGACCTGATCGTTTCATCCCCGACGATAAGCAGCCTGCGCCACCGTGTCAACGGTTTTTGTGCGCTGCACAATAACCCTGCCGCAACGCAACAATTCGGCCGCGCCCGGCCGTGCCTTCGGGGCGCGCCGCGCCAAGGATAAACCCCGCGTCCGGGGGGTGGGCGCGGGGTGTCGGCATGCGCGGGGCACGGCGGGGGTGCCGACTCCACCCCCGCCGGCCGGACCGTGGCATACGGGTTTTACGCCGCGACGGCCTTGTTTTCGTTCTCGACCATCTTGTGATCGAGTGCGCCGCCGCCGCTGGCCGAGTCGATCTCGATGCGGCGCGGCTTCTTCTCTTCCGGAACCTCGCGTTCAAGGTTCACGTGCAGCAGGCCGTTTTCGATCGTGGCGCCACGAACCTTGATGTGATCGGCCAGTTCGAACTTGCGCTCGAACGCCCGGGTGGCGATGCCGCGATGCAGGAAATCACCCTCGGTGCCGGCGCGCTCCTGGCGGCCGGAGATGATCAGCGTGCTGTCGTGCAGGGTGACGTCCAGGGTTTCGGGCGCGAATCCGGCCACGGCCATGGTAATGCGGTAGTCGTCCTCGGACACCTTCTCGATGTTGTAGGGCGGGTAGGCCATCGCCTGCTCGTCCAGACGA
The DNA here is from genome assembly GCA_964346035.1 of uncultured Roseospira sp. Classification (GTDB taxonomy): domain Bacteria; phylum Pseudomonadota; class Alphaproteobacteria; order Rhodospirillales; family Rhodospirillaceae; genus Rhodospira. Next base: position 4,603 of record CAYFTQ010000012.1, read on the forward strand.
TTGGCGGTGTCCAGCAGGCGGCCGACGTTGTCGAAGCCGATGGCGAACCGATGCAGGGGGGAAAGATCAAAGGTGCGCATGGTTGAAGTCCTCCTCTTGAAGCGACTTTCGTGATGGTCGGGCGTATCCGTGGATCACGCCCGCGTGTCTGTGTTTGCCCCTTCGACGGGCGCGGCGCCCTTGTGGGCGCGACCCCCTTTCGGAGCCGGGTCCGGCCCCCGTTCGGGCGACCGGACGGCGGTGATTTGTGTTGGAGACATCGGGTTCGCAAGAGGGAATCAACACCCCCCGCGACGGCCCGGCCGACGCCGCGCCCGGGCGCCTATCGACCTGCTGTCGCTGTGGCGGCCGTGCTCTCGCCGCCGCCGTCGTCCGGGAAAATGAAGCAGTCCTCGGCGGCCATGCGAAAGCCCAACACGGCGCCGGTGGCGGCGGGGGGGCGGCCCGGGACGCGCGCGATCAGGGGCAGGGGGTCGGCCCCGGGTCGTTCCAGGCTAAGCAGAAGCACGGTTTCCGGCCCCAGCGGGCGGACCGAGACGATGCGTGCGGCAAAGGTCGCCTCGGCGCCATCGGCGGCGCCGACGGGCACCAGGGCCCCGGGGCGCGCCAGCAGGCGGGCGCGGCCGCCTTCGGTCAGGCCGGGGGTGGCGAAGCGGCCGAGCGGCGTGTCCAGGGCGCCGTTCAGCACGGGGCCGGCGATCTCGTTGGTCTCGTCGAAGAAACGCACGGCGAAGGGGGCGCGCGGCTGCCGGTGCAGCGCCATCGGGGCGCCCACCTGGACCAGTCGCCCGGCCTGCATGAGAGCGATTCGGTCGGCCATGAACATGGCCTCCTCCGGGTCGTGTGTGACCATCAGGGCGGCCACGCCAGCCTCCTGCAGCACCCGCAGGGTCTGTTCGCGCACGGTCCGGCGCAGTCCGGCGTCCAGGCCGGAGAAGGGTTCATCCAGCAGCATCAGGGCGGGGCCCGGGGCCAGTGCGCGGGCCAGCGCGGCGCGCTGCTGCTGGCCGCCGGACAGTTGGTGCGGCCAGGAGCCGGCGCGCTCCGACAACCCAACCCCGTCCAGCATGCGCTGTGCGCGGGCGCGGGCCTCGGCGCGCGGCCAGCCCTTGAGGCCGAACAGCACGTTACCCAGCACCGTCAGATGAGGAAACAGCGCGAAATCCTGGAACAGGAAGCCGACCCGGCGGCGTTCCGGCGCCACGTGACGTGCCCCGGCGGCGTCGGCCACCAGATCGCCGCCGATGTGGATGCGTCCGGACCATGGCCGCTCCAGCCCGGCGGCAAGGCGCAGGGTGGTGGTCTTGCCGCAGCCCGACGGCCCCAGCAGACAGACCACCTCGCCCGGTGCCAGGGTCAGCGACAGCCCCTCCACCACCGGCCGTTCGGTGCGGGCATAACCGTGACTGACGGCCTCGAACGCCAGCCCCGGTGCGGGTCCGGGCGTGGGCGCGGTGTCACGTGGGACGGCAGAGGGAGGGCCAGGCAATGGAACAACCCCCATGGGGCGGACGGGACCGGGTGGGCGGCGAAACCGGCGAGACCGGCGAGGGGGGGCACGATACCGGTCCGGTGCCGGAACGCAAGCGCGCGTCGTCGTCGCCGTTTGCACCTCGGCGCGGGTTGCCCTAAGAAGAGGGGACGTCCCGGGCCGGCCCGGGCAACTGTCTGTCCTGGGATCAATCACCACACCATGCACGCCTTGTCCTCGCTTTGCGTCTTCTGCGGCGCCCGCTCCGGCCACGACCCCGCGCTGACGAAGGCTGCCCGCGCCCTGGGCACCCTGATCGGCCAGAGCAACCGCACGCTGATCTTCGGCGGCGGTCGCATCGGCCTTATGGGCGAACTGGCGCGCGCGACCATGGCGGCCGGGGGCCATGTGGTGGGCTTCATTCCCGAACATCTGGAACGCATCGAGGTCGCCGACACCAGCCTTCCCGAGTTGCACATCGTCAACGACATGCACGGCCGCAAGCTGGCCATGTTCGACCGCGCGGACGCCTTCTGTGTCCTGCCGGGCGGGCTGGGCACGCTGGACGAGACGTTCGAGATCCTGACCTGGCGCCAACTTGGGCTGCACGACAAGCCGATCGCGCTGCTGAACATCGGCGGCTACTGGGACCCGTTCCTGGCGCTGGTCGATCGGGTCGTCGCCTCCGGCTTCGCGACGCCCTCCCACCGCGACCTTTTCACGGTCGCGGAGACACCCGAGGCCGCGCTTGAAGCCCTGGCGGCGGACCTGGCGGGACGCGAGTCGCCGGGAGCAACCGATCCGGCCCAGACCCCGCGTCAGGTCGGATAGGCCGGGCTACCCGGCCACTCCCTTGAAATCGAATCCGGCCCCGTCCACGGCGCCCTTGATGGCGGTTGCCGGGGCCGTGCCGGTCACGGTGACGGTGCCGGCACCGACATCGACGCGGACGTCCTCAAGCGATGGCGCGGCCTCGTGGATGGCGGCGGTAACGGCGCGCGCGCAGCCGTCGCAGGTCATGCCGCCAACGCGGTAGGTGGTCCGTGTGCTCATGGGGTCGCCTTTCCTGTCGTTTGCGTCACTCATCGGGATCATACGCCTGTCGGTCGGGTCCTGCAGCCCCGGTTTCGTGTTGTATCAGTTCAGGCCCGCGCCCCGGCGCCGTCGCGCGAACGGCATGGCAGGCTTGCGCCGGCATCATGCCCGTTGGTTATGGAAAGAATGGTCCAAAAGAATTATACCCGAGCGCAGCGATAGGACATGATGCCTTCATCACCGGATGGCGCGGTGCCCCGCCCAGAGCGGACAACCGGGCCGGCCGGCAACCACCAACAACCACCACGCTGGGTCTTTGTATCCAACCCACCAATTCACCTCCCCCCAAGTCACGCAGGAGACCGTCACCATGAAGAGCACCGAAAAGTTCGCCGTCGTCGCCGCCGCCATGACCGCCGCCGTTGCCTTGGCGGCACCCACCACCGCCTCCGCCGCCGACGTGGAAAAGTGCTACGGCGTCGTCAAGGCGGGCCAGAACGATTGCCAGACCAACACCTCGTCCTGTGCCGGCACGTCCAAGGTGGACGGCCAGGGCGATGCCTTCATCGCCGTGCCCGAGGGCACCTGCGACAAGCTGGTCGGCGGCAGCACGTCACCGAAGAGCTGATGACCGTCTGTAATCCAACCGCCCATCACCCGATACCGGCCGCGGCCGGTATCGGGTGATGGGCGGTTGGATTACAGACGGTCATCAGCTCTTCGGTGACGTGCTGCCGCCGACCAGCTTGTCGCAGGTGCCCTCGGGCACGGCGATGAAGGCATCGCCCTGGCCGTCCACCTTGGACGTGCCGGCACAGGACGAGGTGTTGGTCTGGCAATCGTTCTGGCCCGCCTTGACGACGCCGTAGCACTTTTCCACGTCGGCGGCGGAGGCGGTGGTGGGTGCCGCCAAGGCAACGGCGGCGGTCATGGCGGCGGCGACGACGGCGAACTTTTCGGTGCTCTTCATGGTGACGGTCTCCTGCGTGACTTGGGGGGAGGTGAATTGGTGGGTTGGATACAAAGACCCAGCGTGGTGGTTGTTGGTGGTTGCCGGCCGGCCCGGTTGTCCGCTCTGGGCGGGGCACCGCGCCATCCGGTGATGAAGGCATCATGTCCTATCGCTGCGCTCGGGTATAATTCTTTTGGACCATTCTTTCCATAACCAACGGGCATGATGCCGGCGCAAGCCTGCCATGCCGTTCGCGCGACGGCGCCGGGGCGCGGGCCTGAACTGATACAACACGAAACCGGGGCTGCAGGACCCGACCGACAGGCGTATGATCCCGATGAGTGACGCAAACGACAGGAAAGGCGACCCCATGAGCACACGGACCACCTACCGCGTTGGCGGCATGACCTGCGACGGCTGCGCGCGCGCCGTTACCGCCGCCATCCACGAGGCCGCGCCATCGCTTGAGGACGTCCGCGTCGATGTCGGTGCCGGCACCGTCACCGTGACCGGCACGGCCCCGGCAACCGCCATCAAGGGCGCCGTGGACGGGGCCGGATTCGATTTCAAGGGAGTGGCCGGGTAGCCCGGCCTATCCGACCTGACGCGGGGTCTGGGCCGGATCGGTTGCTCCCGGCGACTCGCGTCCCGCCAGGTCCGCCGCCAGGGCTTCAAGCGCGGCCTCGGGTGTCTCCGCGACCGTGAAAAGGTCGCGGTGGGAGGGCGTCGCGAAGCCGGAGGCGACGACCCGATCGACCAGCGCCAGGAACGGGTCCCAGTAGCCGCCGATGTTCAGCAGCGCGATCGGCTTGTCGTGCAGCCCAAGTTGGCGCCAGGTCAGGATCTCGAACGTCTCGTCCAGCGTGCCCAGCCCGCCCGGCAGGACACAGAAGGCGTCCGCGCGGTCGAACATGGCCAGCTTGCGGCCGTGCATGTCGTTGACGATGTGCAACTCGGGAAGGCTGGTGTCGGCGACCTCGATGCGTTCCAGATGTTCGGGAATGAAGCCCACCACATGGCCCCCGGCCGCCATGGTCGCGCGCGCCAGTTCGCCCATAAGGCCGATGCGACCGCCGCCGAAGATCAGCGTGCGGTTGCTCTGGCCGATCAGGGTGCCCAGGGCGCGGGCAGCCTTCGTCAGCGCGGGGTCGTGGCCGGAGCGGGCGCCGCAGAAGACGCAAAGCGAGGACAAGGCGTGCATGGTGTGGTGATTGATCCCAGGACAGACAGTTGCCCGGGCCGGCCCGGGACGTCCCCTCTTCTTAGGGCAACCCGCGCCGAGGTGCAAACGGCGACGACGACGCGCGCTTGCGTTCCGGCACCGGACCGGTATCGTGCCCCCCCTCGCCGGTCTCGCCGGTTTCGCCGCCCACCCGGTCCCGTCCGCCCCATGGGGGTTGTTCCATTGCCTGGCCCTCCCTCTGCCGTCCCACGTGACACCGCGCCCACGCCCGGACCCGCACCGGGGCTGGCGTTCGAGGCCGTCAGTCACGGTTATGCCCGCACCGAACGGCCGGTGGTGGAGGGGCTGTCGCTGACCCTGGCACCGGGCGAGGTGGTCTGTCTGCTGGGGCCGTCGGGCTGCGGCAAGACCACCACCCTGCGCCTTGCCGCCGGGCTGGAGCGGCCATGGTCCGGACGCATCCACATCGGCGGCGATCTGGTGGCCGACGCCGCCGGGGCACGTCACGTGGCGCCGGAACGCCGCCGGGTCGGCTTCCTGTTCCAGGATTTCGCGCTGTTTCCTCATCTGACGGTGCTGGGTAACGTGCTGTTCGGCCTCAAGGGCTGGCCGCGCGCCGAGGCCCGCGCCCGCGCACAGCGCATGCTGGACGGGGTTGGGTTGTCGGAGCGCGCCGGCTCCTGGCCGCACCAACTGTCCGGCGGCCAGCAGCAGCGCGCCGCGCTGGCCCGCGCACTGGCCCCGGGCCCCGCCCTGATGCTGCTGGATGAACCCTTCTCCGGCCTGGACGCCGGACTGCGCCGGACCGTGCGCGAACAGACCCTGCGGGTGCTGCAGGAGGCTGGCGTGGCCGCCCTGATGGTCACACACGACCCGGAGGAGGCCATGTTCATGGCCGACCGAATCGCTCTCATGCAGGCCGGGCGACTGGTCCAGGTGGGCGCCCCGATGGCGCTGCACCGGCAGCCGCGCGCCCCCTTCGCCGTGCGTTTCTTCGACGAGACCAACGAGATCGCCGGCCCCGTGCTGAACGGCGCCCTGGACACGCCGCTCGGCCGCTTCGCCACCCCCGGCCTGACCGAAGGCGGCCGCGCCCGCCTGCTGGCGCGCCCCGGGGCCCTGGTGCCCGTCGGCGCCGCCGATGGCGCCGAGGCGACCTTTGCCGCACGCATCGTCTCGGTCCGCCCGCTGGGGCCGGAAACCGTGCTTCTGCTTAGCCTGGAACGACCCGGGGCCGACCCCCTGCCCCTGATCGCGCGCGTCCCGGGCCGCCCCCCCGCCGCCACCGGCGCCGTGTTGGGCTTTCGCATGGCCGCCGAGGACTGCTTCATTTTCCCGGACGACGGCGGCGGCGAGAGCACGGCCGCCACAGCGACAGCAGGTCGATAGGCGCCCGGGCGCGGCGTCGGCCGGGCCGTCGCGGGGGGTGTTGATTCCCTCTTGCGAACCCGATGTCTCCAACACAAATCACCGCCGTCCGGTCGCCCGAACGGGGGCCGGACCCGGCTCCGAAAGGGGGTCGCGCCCACAAGGGCGCCGCGCCCGTCGAAGGGGCAAACACAGACACGCGGGCGTGATCCACGGATACGCCCGACCATCACGAAAGTCGCTTCAAGAGGAGGACTTCAACCATGCGCACCTTTGATCTTTCCCCCCTGCATCGGTTCGCCATCGGCTTCGACAACGTCGGCCGCCTGCTGGACACCGCCAATCGTCTGGACGAGCAGGCGATGGCCTACCCGCCCTACAACATCGAGAAGGTGTCCGAGGACGACTACCGCATTACCATGGCCGTGGCCGGATTCGCGCCCGAAACCCTGGACGTCACCCTGCACGACAGCACGCTGATCATCTCCGGCCGCCAGGAGCGCGCCGGCACCGAGGGTGATTTCCTGCATCGCGGCATCGCCACCCGGGCGTTCGAGCGCAAGTTCGAACTGGCCGATCACATCAAGGTTCGTGGCGCCACGATCGAAAACGGCCTGCTGCACGTGAACCTTGAACGCGAGGTTCCGGAAGAGAAGAAGCCGCGCCGCATCGAGATCGACTCGGCCAGCGGCGGCGGCGCACTCGATCACAAGATGGTCGAGAACGAAAACAAGGCCGTCGCGGCGTAAAACCCGTATGCCACGGTCCGGCCGGCGGGGGTGGAGTCGGCACCCCCGCCGTGCCCCGCGCATGCCGACACCCCGCGCCCACCCCCCGGACGCGGGGTTTATCCTTGGCGCGGCGCGCCCCGAAGGCACGGCCGGGCGCGGCCGAATTGTTGCGTTGCGGCAGGGTTATTGTGCAGCGCACAAAAACCGTTGACACGGTGGCGCAGGCTGCTTATCGTCGGGGATGAAACGATCAGGTCAGGGTCTCGTGACCAGGACCCGGCTCCTTGATTTCAGGGCGCGTGACCACCGGCCACCGCCGATCCTCGAAGACACATGGAGAGAGATGATGGCCAAGCAGCCCGAGTTTTTTGATTTCGATTTCACCAAGTATCTCAACGACATGAAGATTCCCGGCGTGGACCTTGACGCGATCGTGTCCAGCCAGAAGAAGAACATGGAGGCGCTGACCAACGCCAATCGCCTGGCATTCGAAGGCATGCAGGCGGTCATGCAGCGCCAGGGCGAACTGCTGCGCCAGAGCGTGGAGGAGTACGCCAAGACCGCCCAGTCCATGACCGACATGAAAGACCCGCAGGAAGCCATTGCACGCCAGACCGATCTGGCGAAGCAGGGCTTCGAGCGCATGATCTCCAACATGCGCGAAATGTCCGAGCTGATGGCCAAGTCCAACAACGAGGTCTTCGAGCTGCTCAACAAGCGCTTCAGCGAAACGCTGGAGGAAATGAAGGGCATGATGGACAAGGCCGAGGCCGGCGGCGCCAAGACCGGCGGCGCGGCCAAGAAGCCGACCGCGAGCTGACGGCGCGCCCCGGCCCGGCCGGCCCCGGCACCCAACCGGGCCGGCTGCGGCAGGGCCGCATGATCACGCACAGGCACGGGGGCGGATGAGCGAGACTCGTCCGCCCCCGTTGTTTGTGCCCCATGTTCGTGCGCGCTCGGTGCCGCCGACGGCGCCGCGTGCATCACGGACTCCGGCACGTGTCCGCATCAATGCCGACCCGCTCAATGCCGATCCGGGCGACACACCGGCACGAGAGACGTGATCGGGTTGCCGCCGGCCGCCGCAGCCCGGTCCTTGGGGCGAGGGGGCCTGACGGCAACGAACGGTCCCTGCTGCTAGGCGGCCGGCTCGACCAGATGGACGTCAAGCGATGCCAGCCCGGCCACCATGGCCTCCAGATGGTCGCCCACCCGGCACGCGCCCACCCCGGCCGGCGTGCCGGTGAAGATCAGGTCGCCCGGGCACAGCGTCCACAGGCCGGACAGGTAGTGGATAATCTCGGCCGGTGACCAGATCATGTCCGCAAGATCGCCATCCTGCCGCACGGAGCCGTTGACCGACAGCCGTATCCCACCAGAGGTCAGGGGGCCGTTCAGGCTTTCCACCGGCGACAGCACGCCCACGGGCGCGCCCAGGTCCAGCCCCTTGGCGGCATCCCAGGGGTCGCCGGCAGCTTTCGCCTTGGCCTGAAGATCGCGCCGGGTCAAGTCGATACCGACGGCATAGCCATAGATCGCCGCCGCCGCGTCGGCGACCGCGATGCCGCGCCCACCGCCCTTCAGGGCCACCACCAGTTCAACCTCGTGATGCAGATCCGAGGTGGCCGGCGGATAGGGCACGGCCCCGCCCTCCGGCAGCACGGCATCCGCCGGCTTGGTGAAAAAAACCGGCAGGTCGCGCGCCGGGTCGGCGCCCATCTCGCGGGTATGGTCGGCATAGTTGCGGCCGACGCAGAACACCCGGCGGATCGGAAAGCGCCCGATCTGCCCCGCCACCGGCAGGGAAGGCAGGGCATGAGGCGGGAATACGAAGTCGGACATCAGCGGCACTCCAAGGAAACGGTCATGGCCTCGCACCATAGGCGAGACGGCCGGTCCGGAAAAGCCGAAGCGCTCGCGCGGGGCCGATCACGGGCGCCGACCCAGGGTCGCGGCGGCGCGTGCCACGGCGGCGGCGCGGGCCTCCTGGCGATCGCCTGCGGCGGCGCGCAAGGCGGCCTCGTCGGCCGCGCCGGCCAACTCCGGGCGACCGGAGTCGAAGGGCGGCGCGGGGGCATACTCGATCGCCAGCTGAATGCGTCGGGCCACGGAATCTCCATAAAGGCGCGCCACCAGCGTCAGGGCGAAGTCGATCCCAGCCGTCACACCGCCACCGCTGACGACCGGCCCGTCCTCCACCACTCGGGCCGGGTCGGGCAGCGCGCCAAAGGCCGCCAGCAGGTCGCGCGACATCCAGTGACAGGCCGCCCGCCGGCCGACCAGCAGCCCGGCCGCGCCCAGCACCAGCGAGCCGGTACACACCGAGGCCACCACCCGCGCGCCGCCGGCCTGCCGGCGCAGGAAGTCCAGCGTTCCGGCGTCCTCCAGCAGCGCCGTGGTGCCGGCCCCACCGGGCACGCAGATGATGTCCAGCGCCGGACAATCGGCGAACGTCACATCCGGGATCAGGCGCAACCCGCCGCTGGCGCGGATCGGCGCGACATCGCGCCAGACCGTCAGGACGCGACAGTCGGGCGCGTGCGCGAACACCTCGTGCGGGCCGGTCATGTCAAGCTGCATGACATCGGGAAAGACCAGGAAACCGATCGTCAGAGTCATCAGGCGGTGTCCCGTTCGGCGCGCGGCCGGCGGCAGAAGTCCAGATAGGCCGGGGGGCGCCCCTCGGCCAACGCCTTGGCTTCATAGCGGGTCGGGACGTGGTCGGCGGGCGGTTCGCGCCAGTCGCCCGGCCGCCGTGCCGTCCACGCGAACAGCGGATGCGCCACCGCGTGGGCCAGCGTCCAGGCCACGTATCCGGTCTCATCGCTGGCGACCCGAAGCAGGCCGCCATCCGCCAGCAGGCGGGCGAAGGCATCCAGCCGCCGGGGCGCGATCATGCGGCGCTTGGCGTGTCGGCTTTTGGGCCAGGGATCTGGAAACAGGACGAAGATCCGCTCCAGGCAGGCGTCCGGCAGGTGGTCCAGCACGGGGCGGATGTCGTCGGGATGGACGCGCACGTTTTCCAGTCCGCCCTGATCGACGGCGGCAACCAGCTTGGCGACGCCGTATTCGAACACCTCGCCGCCGATGAACCCGACGTCGGGATGCGCCGCCGCCTGCGCCGCCAGATGCTCGCCGCCGCCGAAGCCGATCTCCAGCCAGACGGCCCGCGGTCGGCGGGCGAACAGACTGACCGGGTCAAGGAGCTCGCCCGGCGCCGGTTCGGGCAGCGCCAGATCGGGCAAGCGCTGGTCCAGCAGGTCGCGCCGGCCGGCGCGCAGGGGCTTGCCCTTGCGCCGGCCGTAAAAGCGCACGTCCTCGGTTCGTGCGCCCTGGGGGCGGACGTCCCCGTCGGGGCGGCTTTCGGGATCAGCCGCCAACGGCACTTTTCAGGCTGTCCACCAGGTCCACCTTCTCCCACGAGAAGCCGCCGTCCTCTGTGGATGCGCGGCCGAAGTGGCCATAGGCGGCGGTGCGGGCATAGATCGGCCGGCTGAGCTGGAGATGCTCGCGAATGCCGCGCGGCGACAGGTCCATGACCTCGCGCAGGGCCAGACCCAGGCGGTTCTCGTCCACCTGCCCGGTACCGTGGGTGTCCACATAGACCGACAGCGGCTTGGACACGCCGATGGCATAGGAAAGCTGGATGGAACACTTGCGCGCCAGGCCGGCGGCGACGACGTTCTTGGCCAGATAGCGGGCGGCATAGGCGGCCGAGCGGTCGACCTTGGTCGGGTCCTTGCCCGAAAAGGCCCCGCCGCCATGCGGCGCCGCGCCACCATAGGTATCGACGATGATCTTGCGGCCGGTCAGGCCGCAGTCCCCATCCGGGCCGCCGATGACGAAGCGACCGGTCGGGTTGACGTAGAATTCATCCTCGGGGCACATCCAGCCTTCGGGCAGCACATCCAGCACGTGGCGGCGGACCAGCTCGCGCACCTCCTCGCTGGAGGCGCTGCCCAGATGCTGGGTGGAGACCACCACGCTGGCCGCACCGACCGGCTTGCCGTCCACATAGCGCAACGTGACCTGGCTTTTGGAATCCGGCCCCAGGATCGAGGCGGGGTTGCTCTTGCGGGTCAGGGCCAGGGTTTGAAGGATGCGGTGCGAAAAGGCGATCGGGGCCGGCATCAGTTCTTCGGTCTCATCGCACGCGAAACCGAACATGATGCCCTGGTCGCCGGCGCCCTCGTCCTTGTTGCCGGCGGCGTCGA
>CAYFTQ010000013.1:0-15349 GCA_964346035.1 uncultured Roseospira sp.
GACACCAGAGGCGCACCGGCCGCTCTGCGAAAAGGTCCCCCTTTTCGTCGAGCGGTACGGTACATGGCGTAATCGGCGCGTATTACAGCCGCGCGGTGGCGACAAATCCGGGCTAGTTGATCGCGCTCAGGCGGTCTTCGCGCAGGCGTTCGCGATAGGCGGTCAGGTAGTTGCGGAACCGCTCCGCCTGACGGATCTTGCTGCCGATCGAGGCGACGTCGATCAATCCGGCCTCGGGTGTCGCCGTCACCAGATCGAAAGCGCTCTCGAACGGTGTTCCCGTGAGCGCGCCCATATACCTTTGGCGCAGCAGTGAGACCGCCGTCTCGTCGCCGGCCAGGGTCAGGGCCGTGGCCCAGTCGATCAGGCGGAAGGCATCCTTTTCGGCCAGGGCCTGGTCGTTCTCCGGGGGCGGCGGCACCAGTTCGGCCAGGGCGCGCGCGGCCTCGGCCCAGTTCTCGTTGCGCCAGTTGATTTCCGCGCGCAGAACGCGGGCGTCCTCGGTGGGGTCGTTGCGCAACAGGGCCAGGCCGGCCTCTGACCCGCCGGTATCGGCCATGGCGCGGGCGCGCAGGTGGCGGCGCTGGCGTTCCAGTCCCTCCGGCAGCGGCGCGAAGCGGGTCTTGTCCAGAGCCTCCAGGGCATTGCTGGGCTGACGGTTGAGCAGATAGACCAGCGCCAGACGCGCGCCCACCTTGGTCCGGTCGAGCCCGCGCAGGCGATAGCGGACCTGGCGTTCCAGCAGCGCCGCCGCAGGGTCCAGCAGATCGACCGAAACCAGCCGATCGGCCAGCCGGCGGATCATCTCGTCGCCCCGGTCGCCGGTCGGGGTCAGTTCGCGGAACTCGTCGAACAGGGCGATGGCCTTGAGCGGGCTCATGTCGTTGGCGGCGCCGTCCAGGAAGAGCGTCTCGAAGACGGCGCGCATGGTCTCGGTCAGGTTCTCGGCGCCGGGCCGGGCCTCGAAGTAAGACGCCGCCAGACGCAGCGTGCGCAGGGCATCGCCGTAGCGCTGCTGTTCCAGGTACAGCGCGCCGAGTTCCCTGAGAAGGTCGTATTCGAACGCGCCGCCGCGCCACGCGAAGCGCAGGCTTTCCAGGCCGTTGATCAGGTCTTCGGTGTCGATCAGATCGAGCCGGTGTTCCATGTCCAGGCGGGCGCGCCGGGCCAGCGCGCGATAGCGGCGGCTGCGGCCGAGTTCCGCGTCCTTCCAGGCTGCGATGGCGGCCTCGAACGCACCCGTGCTGGCCATCAGGTTGCCTTGCAGATAGGTGATTCGGGTCAGATCATGGGTGGTGTTGTGTTGGGGATCGCGCGCCACCTCAAGGAAGGTATTGGCGCTCAGGTCATCACCGGCGCGGATGGCGGCGTCAGCGGCCACCAGGGCGAGCGGGATGCGAACGTCTGGCGGATAGCTCTCCAGAACCGCGCCGGTGGCGGACAGAACGGCGGCCTGCAAGCCGGCCTGGCCCAGCCGCGACTGGGCGGCGGCGCGCCAGAAAGCGGCCTCGTCCACGTCCACCAGCGAGGGATGGCTGAGGTCGTCCACCGCCTGACCGTCGCGGTGCATCAGGAACCGGGTGGCGCCGCGCAGTGCCCGGAAGGCGGCGGAATTGACAAGGTCCGGGTGTTCGGCGGCGATGGTGTTCAGCACGCCCAGGGCTTCGGGCGCATAGCCGTTGGCGAACAGGAAACGGGCCAGTTCCAGGCGAGCCTCGCCGCGGCTGCTGGGCGGGGCCATGGCCACGGAATAAAGCAGCGTGTTCTTTATCTCGTGGAAGGGTTGCTCCAGGTCGTCACGGCGCCAGCCCGGAATGTCGAAGATCTGCTGAAGCGCGCCATCGCCCAGCGTGGCCAGTGTTTCCAGCCGGGCGTTCTCCTCCGACAGGATCAGGCCGCCGTCGGCCGTGACCTCGGCGCCGTTACGGCTGGCGCGCATCTCGACGCGGTCGGAGTGCGGCACCACCACGACGCCCTGGGCCGTCACGGGCAGGCTGACCTCCGGGAAGCGCCGCGCCGGATAAACGCCATGACCCAACTGAACCAGCGGCAGAACGAACACCTGGTCGCCCAGTTCCGGGTCACGCAAGGGCACGATGCGCCCGGCCTCGACCACCGGGATCATTAGGCGCGGTCCGACCGGTGACCTGAGCTGCGGGCGCACCTCGATCGGTCGTTCCGGGCGCAAGGGGCGCTGCATCAGGTCCAGCACCCACAACAGGCCGTCCCGTCGCAGGCTGGGATTATAGCCGGGCGCGGTGGTCAAGCGTACCAGGGTGGAGTTCGGATCGACCCGCACCTGTTCGGCGCTGCGCACCACCCCGGCGCCGGCACGCCGGAGCAGCGACAGGTCCACCTCCTGGAAGCGGTCGAACACCACCCAAAGATAGCCGGCGCGCCGGAACACCGCCGCCGCCGTCGGTTTGTCCCAGGAAAAGCCCAGGCTGACCACCGGCGGCCGGTCCGGGTCGGCCTCGGTCGTGGCGCTGTCGCGGATGGCATCGGCCAGGCGGTCGGCCATGGCCTGCTCGCCGCCGGGCGTCAGCGCCGGGCCGCTGCCGACGATGGACGCGACGGCGGCCGGGTTGGGTTGCGACTCCGGGGGCTCCTGCGGTCCCTCGGGCGCGGGCACCCCGCCATCGGCGGCCTGTGGCGCCGGAGCGCCGGGGCCGGCGGGTCGAGAGGGTTCGGTGGGTTCGGCCGTTGCCGCGCCGGTGTTGGCCGCCCCGGTATCCGCCAGGGCGGGCGTTTCGGCTTCGGTTTCGGCGTTGACGTCGGTGCCCGTGCCCGTGCCCGTTGCCGGTGGGTCGGCCCGCTCGTCCGTCCCAAGGCCCTGTCCGGCCGGTTCCGGCGGTGCCTCGGCGGTTGCTTGGCCTGCTGTCGCCTCGTCGCCGTCCGTATCGCCCTCGTCGGTCGCGTCTGCGGCGGTCTCGGGGGCTTCGGGCGCCTCGGGCGCCTCGGGGGCTTCGGGCGCCTCGGCGGTTCCCTGGCGCACGTCCAGAACCACCTTGGGGCCGCTTGTAAAGGCCCGGGCGGTTGCCCCCGCCGGCATGATCACGGTCACCGCGCGGCCTTCGCCGGTGGCGGCCTGCGTGATCGCGCCGAAACCCTCGGGGAGGCGGTCCCGGAGGCCGGCCAGGTCGAGCGGGCGGTCGGCGTCAAAGCGCAGGACCGCGCGGCGTCCCTCGGTCTCCAGGGTGTAGGGCACGCTTCGCGGCCAGTCGAAGACCAGCCGCTGGAACCCGTCATGTTCGCCCGTGCGGACCCTGACCGGGCCGCTTTCCGCCGGCGCCGGCGCGGCATCGGGGGCCGGGGCCGGCTGGGGCGCCGGCTCCTCAAGGGGCGGGCCGCCCTCCAGGTCGACGACCACCCCACTGCCCAGGGTGAAGACCCGCAATCCGAAGTCGCCCTTCAGGGGCATGACGACCTGGCGGCGGTCGCCGGAGACGCGCACGCTCTCCACATAGGCCGGCAGCCGTGCGGGCATCAGGGCCACGTCCGCCGGCACCGGGGCGTCAAAGCGCGCGACCAGGGCACCGCCCTGGATCTCGACCGTGTAGCGGACCGGCTGTTCCCAACGGAACACGATGCGTCCGACCCCGTCGCGCGCCGTCGCCTGGGTGTCCGCCGCCAGCGCCGGCCGGCTCGCCGGCCCGGTGCCGAGGCCGATGGCCGCCACCCCTGCCAGCGCGCAGCAAAGCAGCAGACGCGCAACGACGCGTCCACCGTGGCCGACATCCCTGGTTCGGTGTGGCTGCATCATGGCCGCGCCTCCGCGCCGGCGCCGGCGCCGGCGTCATTCCGGAACTCGGGCAGAACGACGAGATCGACGCGCCGCGCCAGCCGGGCGCGCTCTGCTGCGGAGAGCTCTGCCAGGGAATCGGCACGGGTGTCGGCATGGGCCCAGACCTGGAGGTCGGCGGCATAGCCGGCCCGGTACAGTCCGTTTGCAACCGCGGCCGCTCGCGCCAGCGAGAGCGCCCAGCCGTCGGCGGACGCGGCGTTGCCGGTGCCGCCGGTATCGCCGCCCGGGGCGGTGTGGCCGGCCACGGCGACGCGGTTGCGCAGGTTACCGAGCAGTCCGGCCAGTTCATCCACCACCGGACGGGCCGCCGTCGCCATGGTGGCGCTGCCGGCGGCGAACAAAAGGTCGGCCGGCAGCAGGATCACCAGGCGCTGGTCCAGCCATTGCACCATGGCGCCGGAGAACCGGTCGTCGGCCGCGAAAGTGGTGCGCAGAACGCCGGCCAGATACCCCAGGTCCTGGCCGCGCGGTTGCAGGGCGCCGGCCAGGCCGGCCGGCCCGCCCTCGGGCGCCGATGAGACCGCCGGCGCGGTCCGGAAGGTGCCGGTCAGGGAGCGGGAAAGGCGCTCGAACGAGTCGGCGCGAAAATCCGACATGGAAAAAAGCAGGACGAAGAAGGCCAGCATCAGGACCACGAGATCGCTGAAGGTGACGAGCCATGCGGTGCCGATGGGACGACCACCGCCGGGCGGGGGGGCGCCGACGGTCATGGCTGGTCGCTCCGATTCAGATCCCCGCCGCTGGTCCCACCGCTGGCCCCGGTCGAGGTGTCGGCGAGTGGTGTCGCGCCCGACAGGTCCGGACGGCCCCGCCCGGCGTCCAGCACCGTGAAGCTCAGGCGTATTCGGCGTTCGTCGCCGGGGATCAGGCCGGTCACGACCGTTCCCGGTTCGGCGCCACGCGTGCCCATCAGGCGGGCCAGGGCCGTCGCGCGGCGGAAAGCCAGCGCATCGCCGGCCTCCGGGCGCCCGGCCCCCGCGTCGGCCCCGGCCCCGGCGGCATCCGGGTCAAAGCTGGCGGTGCCACCGTAAAGCAGGGCCGTCATCTCAAAGCGCATCCCCGCCGGCGCCTGGGCCAGGGCCGCGATGATCGCGTCGAACAGCGCCAGACGTGCGGGCCGGAGACGGTCCGCGCCGCTTTCGAACAGGGTGTCGGCGCGCAGGCTGAGGGTGAGCGCCTGACCGGGCGCCAGCCGCTCGATCCGGGCTGCGGGAATGGTGGCCTCGAACAGGTCGCGCAGGACGGCGGTGAAAGCCTCGGCCGCAAGCCCCGGGCCGGGAACCGCATCCAGAGGCACCACCCCTGACGCCGGCGCTGGTGCGGGCGCGGCGCGAAAGGTCGTGGTCAGGCTGTCCATGACCGCGCTGGCGCGCTGATTTTCCAGGCTGGACAACGCATTCAGCATGATGAAGAAGGCCAGCAAGAGAAGATAGAGGGCCAGGAACAGCGCCAGGGACCCGCGTGCCACCGGTGCCACGGCCCAGCCGCCAGGGTCCGATCCGGCGACACCGATACTCGCGGATACCGGCCAGACTCCGGGTCGCGCTGCCAGATCGCCACCGGCCGCCACCTCGCCCCCGCCGCCGGGCGGGCGCATGGTGGGCGGGACGGCCGCATAGGGCGGCGGGACGGGGGGCCGCGTCATGGCCGGCGCCGTCGGGTCGGGATGCCGCCGTGGGGCTTGGCGCGATCCTGCGGCATGCGCGTTCTTTCCTCCCGCGACCTCACGCGGGGCCGTCGCGGCTTACAGCCCCGGGCGCCCCACGTGTGCGCCAAGTCTGAACAGCCAGCCTAAAGAAAAGCTTAATCGCGCGGACGATCAGAACTCGCCCAGAACGCTGACCATCTTGGCCTTCAGCGTCTCGGCGTTGAACGGCTTGACGATGTAGTTCGAGACGCCGGCTTCCTTGGCGGCGATCACGTTTTCGGATTTTGATTCGGCGGTCACCATGATGAAGGGCGTCGCCTTCAGCTTGGGATCGGCGCGAACCTCGCGCAGAAGCTGGAGGCCCGTCATGGGCTCCATGTTCCAGTCGGAGATGACCAGCCCGTATTCCGTTCCGGAGCGAAGCTGTTGCAATGCCTGGCTGCCGTCCATCGCCTCATCGATGTTGTTGAAGCCAAGCTGACGCAGCAGGTTCCGGATGATGCGGAGCATCGTTTTGTAGTCATCCACGATAAGGACGTTCATGTCTGTGTCGACGGCCATTGGTCTCCCCACTCACGCCTGCGGCGCCTGGATATGTTCGTATTCGGGTGGACGCCCGCCCCGCTACTTAAAATGAGCACAGGCGCCGAAGCAAGTCCACACTTCACGGGAGGAGTCACGACCGCTCCCGCCCGACCTTACCGCAAGGCGGCGCCGGCGTCCTCAAGCAGCGGGTCGTCCCCCGGCAGGTGCTTGCGGCGGGCGAGTTCGGTGGTGACCTCCTTGGCTCGTTCCGGCGTCATCTCGGCGAGAATGGCAGCGGAGCTTCGTTCCTTCATGTTCTCGATCACGGTCAGCAGGATCGGCATCTGCAGGTCATTGAAGATACGCGCCGCGTCCTTGGGCTTCATGGTCGCGTAGATGCTGACAAGCTGGTCAATGCGGGCCTGCTCCTGCTCATCGTGATCAGCCAGCAACGCGCGGATGACGCCTTCCAGGTCCTTCAGTTCCCCGATGCGGGTCTCGATGCGGCCTTCGGCGGCTTTGAGAAAGGCCTCCCGGCTGTCCAACTCGCGCTCCACCGCGTCCAGTTCCTCGCGCCGTTCCGCCAGACGCTGGAGCAGATTGATCTCGGACTGCGTGAAGCCGGGGGGCGTCAGGCCGGCGGCTGCCTCTGCCGCCAGGTCGGGCGCCCCGAGGGTCGGCTGCGACGGGCCGCCACCGGGCGTGGCCGGGCCGGTGGGTTCGGCCTCGGGCCCCGCGCGGGCCGGGGCCTCGGGTTCATTGGCGGCGAGCTGCACGAGCGGTTGCGCGGCGCTCGCGGGCGCCTGTGTCTCGACCGCCAGGGCCTGCGAACGGCCGACCTCGATGCCGGCGACCCAGGAGTTAAGGTCCTCGTACAAGGCACCGACGCGCACCGACAGGGTCAGAACGCCAATGCCGATGACCGCCTGAAGAACGCCGAAACGCGGGCCGCGGCGACCGCGCCCACCACGCCGGGCGGGCGCGCCCTTGCGGGGGGCGGGTCTGACGGGGCCGAGCGTGCGGCCGGTCGTGGCGCTGGCACGAGCCATGGCGCGTGTTCCTGTCTTCTGCGGCGTGGCCGTTCCCCGGTCAGGGCGGATGCGCCCGCCGAGCGGGTGGTGACCGACCTGCACTAGAACATCAACCCGTTAAGATTTGGCTGATGGCGTTGCCCGTCGCGCCCGACGCGATCCCTGTTGCGGCGAATCGGCCGCCGGGCCGTGCGGGCCTACCGCCCCGACTGCAAGGCGCGGAGCAGTTCGCGTTCTGCCTCGGAGCGCTCGTCCTCAAGGAAAAAGTCCTCGCTGGTATCGACACCGCCGCGTCCATGGCCGCCTTCGCCGCCGTCGCCCGCGCTGGCCTTTCGGCCCGGAACCGGCGGTGGTGCGGGCAGGCCGGTGGACGCGCCCGCATCGGGTCCGGAGCGGCCCTCACGCATTCCGCCCCGGCCCGTGCCGGGACGGGCGCGGCCGCCCCGCTCCGGGGCGAAGCCATTGGCGGCGGCGGCCGCGGTCCCGCCGGTTCGAGCGGGCCTGGTGTCCTCAAGGCGGCCCAGGGTGGTATCCGCGCGGTCCACCATGAACGCCAGATCGTCGCGCAGCGTTTGCGCCTTGTCGACCCGGTCCTGGAGCCCCCGCGCGGCATCGTCGGCGGCGCGGCGCAGCTTGGGAATGCCCGATTCGGCGCGCTGGGTGGCATCGTTGAAGGTTGCGATCAGGCGCGCCAGCTCGTCTCGATTCCGGCGCAGGTCAGCCAGCCGGCTGTTGAGCACCCAGGCGAACAGGATGGTTGGCACCAGCAGCGCGACAATCAGGATATCCAGGATCAGGGTCAGCGACATGATGGTGTCTCGACAGCGGAGCCGGCGCCGGGGCGGCGGCCGGTCAAACGGCGGCGGGCGCGCGGCCTATTCGCTCTGGGCCTTCTGGCGCGCCTTGCGATCGACGCGAATGGCGATATTGCTGCCACGCCGCCCCATGCGGCCGGCGAACATGGGCACATCGCCGCAGCGCAGCATGACGGTGGAGTCCGGCGTCGCGTTGAACATGATCTGCGAGCCCACCTCAAGGTTCAGGATGTGGCGCAGCGGCAGTTCGACTTCATCCAGGATGGCCTCCATCTCCACCTCGGTGAACCACATCTCCTCTGCAAGGTGGGTTTCCCAGATGGAATCGCGGCCGAACTTCTCGCCCATGAACATCTGCAACAGCAGTTCGCGCACGGGTTCCAGGGTGGCGTAGGGGATCAGAAGTTCCAGGCGTCCGCCGCGATCCTCCATGTCGATGCGCAGCTTGGCGACGATGGCGGCATTGGCCGGGCGCGAGATGGTGGCGAAGCGGGGGTTGGTTTCCAGCCGCTCGAACCGGAACGTGACGGGGGACAGTGGATCGAAGGCCGCCGACAGGTCGGCCAGCACGACATGGACCAGACGTTCGACCAGGTTGCGCTCGATGGTCGTGTAGGGGCGGCCCTCGATGCGCATGGCCGCCGTGCCGCGCCGGCCGCCGAGCAGCACGTCCACGATGGAATAGATCATCGAAGAGTCGATGGTCAGCAGGCCGGAGTTGTCCCACTCCTCCGCCTTGAAGACCGACAGCATGGCCGGCAGCGGAATCGAGTTCAGATAGTCGCCGAAACGCAGCGACAGAATGTTGTCAAGCGAGACCTCGACGTTGTCCGAGGTGAAATTGCGCAACGACGTGGACATCATGCGAACCAGGCGGTCGAACACCACCTCCAGCATGGGCAGGCGTTCATAGGATACCAGCGCGCTGTTCAGGATGGCCTGGATGCCCGACTTGTCGGCACTGATCTCCTCGGTCTCGTCGAAGCCCAGCAGGCTGTCGATTTCGTCCTGGTTCAGGACGCGGGTGCTCTCCCGGCCGGCGACACTGGCGACCACCTCGCCACCGTCGCCACCACCGCCGTCGCCCAGCATGGCCTCCCACTCGGCGGCCATGGCATCGGCATCGCCGCCGTCCTCGCCACCGCCACCGCCGCCTCCGGCGTCGTCGTCACCGTCCACCATGGCGGCCCATTCGGCCATCATGGCTTCCTCGTCTTCCTTGCTGACCTCGCGGCCTGGCTCGTCTGAAGGCGTCATGATGACGATCGTCCCGGATGCCTGAACCCTGAACCCTGATGCCCGAAGCGTGGCGCCGGCGTTGGCGCGGCGCCCCTATTGCACCAGCATTTCCTTGAATAGAACGCCGTTGACGCGAGCCGGACGCACGGCATTGCCGACCCGTCGCAACAGTTCCTCGCGCACGCGGTAGATGCCGGCGGCGCCCTGCAGGTCCTCCACCCTCAACTCGCGAAGGAAGACCTGAAAGTTGTCGATGACCCGGGGCATGACAGCCTCGACGCGCGCGACGTCGGCCTGGCTGGCCAGTTCCAGTGTCACCCGGACCTTGAGGAAATGGGCTTTGCGCTCGCCGGTGTTCAGGTCAACCACCATCTCTGGCAGGTCATAGAACACGGTCTGGCCCAGGCCACCCT
The DNA here is from genome assembly GCA_964346035.1 of uncultured Roseospira sp. GTDB lineage: Bacteria > Pseudomonadota > Alphaproteobacteria > Rhodospirillales > Rhodospirillaceae > Rhodospira. Next base: position 9,477 of record CAYFTQ010000013.1, read on the forward strand.
CGCCCCCGGTCCCGTTGCCATCCTGTGCGGCATCGCCGCCAGGGTCGCCGCCGCCGGCGTCCGACGATCCGCCCGCGACCATGCCGATGACAGGGTCAAGCAGCCCGGTGAAGTAGGCCCCGGCGGCGCCCCCGATCACCAGCAACAGCGGCAGGATGATCAGCAGCATGCGCTTGCGGCCACCGCCGCGCGACGTGCCTTCTTCCTCGAAGCCGTCTTCGCCGGCCTCGTAGTCGTCTTCTTCCAGGTCGTCGGCCATGGTTCCGCAACTTGCCATCGTGGAGGAAGGGCGCAACGCGGCCCATCCGCGTGGCGCGCCGCCCCCGTTGACGTGATCCCGATGCTAGGCGGCACTCCTTAAGAATTCGTTCAGTGGGACGCCCGCATCGCCCCGAGCGGCAAGAACTGCCGGGCAACGCTGACCGCCCCGAGCCCGCGCGGCTGCCGACCCAACCTTCGGGACCGCGCTGCTGCCGCGTGCCCTGATCTGGCACGCCGGCTGCATGGTCTTGTCTGGCGCCGCGTGCCGCCCCGGCGGACCGGCCCCCGGACTTTCCCTTCCGTCGCTTTTTCCAGTGGGCAACGAGACAGTCATGGAAACGCCGTCCTATATCGCCCTGTCCCGTCAGACCGCCCTGTGGCGCCAGATGGATGTTGTGGCGAACAACATCGCGAACATGAATACGCCCGGCTACAAGGGCGAATCGATGATGTTCGCCGAGTATCTCTCGCGTTCGCGCGGCGAAGAGCGCGGCACGACGAATTCGCTGGCCTACACCGTCGATTTCGGGACCGTCCGCGATCAGGACGTCGGCCCCATGAACCACACCGGCAACCCGCTGGATCTGGCCATCAACGGCGACGGGTATTTCGAGGTCGAAACCGAGTTCGGCCCCCTGTTCACCCGCAACGGCCGGCTGATGCTGGACCCCGACGGCATGATCGTCACCAGCAGCGGCCATCCGGTGCTCAGCACCGACGGCACCCCATTCTTCATCGCTCCCAACGAATCCGAGATCACCGTTTCGGCGGATGGTTCGGTGTCCACCGAGACCGGCCCGATCGGTCAGATCAGCGTGGTCTCGTTCGAGGATCCGCAGGCCCTGCGGCGCGTCCAGGCTGGCCTGTACGACGCCGACGACATGGACCCCGAGCCGGTCGAGCGGGCGGCGGTGAACCAGGGCATGCTGGAAGGCTCCACGGTCGTGCCGACGCAGGAAATAACCACCATGATCAAGGTGCAGCGCGCCTACGAGATGACCCAGAAGATGATCGAGACGGAATCGGAGCGCCAGAAACAAGCCATTTCGGTTCTTTCCGGCGCCCGCAACGCCTAGGCCCGCGTGGCCTCGACCCACCGACCGGCCGGCGGTCCAGGCTGACCGGCAAAGCGCAAACAAGGCGGAGACAAGACCATGCGTTCGCTCAATATCGGTGCCACCGGCATGCTGGCCCAACAGCAGAACGTGGAAGTCATTTCCAACAACATCGCCAACATGAATACCACCGCCTACACCCGCCGGCGGACGGAGTTCCACGATCTGCTGTATCAGTCGTTGCGGCGCGCCGGGGCCACCTCGGCCGATTCCGGCGCCATCGTGCCGGCCGGGGTCCAGCTTGGCCTGGGTGTCAAGACGGCGGCGGTCTATCGCATCACCGAACAGGGCAGCATGCTGAACACCAACAACAGCCTCGACCTGGCCATAGAGGGCAAGGGCTATTTCCAGATCGACTTGCCGACGGGCGAGACAGGTTTCACCCGTGACGGCTCGTTCCAGCTCAGCCCGGACGGCGAAATCGTCACCCACGACGGCTATACCGTGCAGGGCGTGCAGGCGATCCCGAACGAGGCCGTGTCCATCTCCGTCAACAAGTCCGGCGAGGTGCTCTACAAGCTGGGCGGCCAGGCCGCCATGCAGAACGCCGGCCAGATTCAGCTTGCCGTGTTCCCCAACGAGGCTGGCCTGGACCCCATCGGCGACAACCTGTTCACCGAGACCGAGGCGTCTGGCGCGGCCACGGTCAACAACCCGGGTCAGCCTGGATTCGGCACCGTTCTTCAGGGCTTTCTGGAGACATCGAACGTCAACGTTGTGTCCGAGATCACCGAGTTGATCAGCGCCCAGCGTGCCTATGAGATGAACTCCAAAACCATCACCACGTCCGACGAGATGATGTCCACCGTCTCGCGCATGAAGTAGAGGCTCGCGCCCACCGCGGGCTGAGAGGATGCCGCCATGACCCGCCATTTCACAGCGTTCGCCGCCGTCCTGGCCGTGCTGATCCCGGTTTCGATGCTGAGCAACGCGCCGGCCGGCGCCAACGAGATCGACATGCCGGCCGCGCCGGCCGCCAGGGGCGCCGCTGGCGGGGAATCGCTGGCCTTGCGGCTGGAGGGCTTCGATCTGGTCAAGCTGCGTCCGGAGGTCAGTATCGAGTCCGCGTTCATCACCCTGGGCGACATCTTCGCCGGTCTGCCGGCCGGTCAGGCCAGCGTTCCGGTCGATCGCGCGCCTGCGCCCGGCGAACGGGTGGTGCTGAACGCCAACGCCCTGGATACCCTGGCGGCGCGTCATGACGTGGACTGGCAGTCCAGCAGCCGCTATGAGCGGGTGCTGGTGCATCGGCGCGGCTATCCGGTCGGACGCGCCGAGGTCGAAGCCGCCCTGCGGCCCTCGCTGCGCGCTGCGGGCATGCCGGCCGGCGCCGAGATCGATCTTGGCACGTCGAGCGTTCATGCCGTCGTCGGCTCCGCCGCCGAGGCCCGCGCCAGCGTGCGCGACCTTCAGTTCGAGTCCCGCACCAACCGCTTCCTCGCCGTTGTGGAAATCCCGACCGCCAACCTGTCCTCGCGTTCGGTGCGCCTGTCCGGATCGGTCCACGTGCCGATCGACGTGCCGGTCCTGACCCGCCCGGCGCGCCGGGGCATGGTGATCACCGCCGATGACGTGACCTGGGACGTGGCGCGGCGGGGCGATCTGCGCCCGGATGTGCTGCTGGACCCGGACGATCTGGTCGGCATGGCCGCGCGCCATGGCATCCAGGCCGGCCAGCCGGTGCGCGCCGGTCAGGTCCGCAAGCCCGAAGCCGTGGCCCGCAATGGCCTGGTCACCATGGTTCTGGAAACCCCGCACCTGAGCGTCACAGCGCGCGGCCGGGCGCTGGAGGCCGGTGCCGTCGGCGATACCGTGCGCGTCGCCAACCTGGGGTCCGACAAGGAAGTTCTGGCCGTGGTGGCCGGGGAGAACACGGTGCGCGTGCGCCCCGGGGGCACGACCGCTCCGATCCGATGATGTGGCGGCGCATCGCCGCCGCCAGCCCCTGCCTTGGTCCCTTGTAAGGGAGAAGACCGATGACCGCCCCAACTCTCGCCGTCCCGTCCCTCCGTCGCCGTGCCCCGTCCGCCCTTGGGCGCCTGACGCGCGCCCTGGCCGTGCTGGCAGCCGCCGGCCTGATGGGCACCAGCCTGGCCGGCTGCAACACGCTCAAGCGGCTCTCCGAGGTCGGCGACGCGCCCAACATGAGCGAGGTCGAGAACCCGACCCTGCAGAAACACTACAAGCCGGTCACCATGCCCATGCCGACGCCACAGATGGCGCAGCCGAACCCGAACAGCCTGTGGCGGCCGGGCGCGCGGGCCTTCTTCAAGGACCAGCGCGCCAGCGCCATCGGCGACATCCTGACCGTGGTGGTCGACATCGAGAACGAGAGCGCCGCCCTGAGCAACAGCCTGACGCGCGGCCGCAACGCGGCCGAAAGCGCGGGCATAGACAAGCTGTTGGGGTATGAAACCAGCTTCGCCGAGGTGCTGCCAAGCTCCGTCGATCCGACCAGCCTGATCGGCTTCGGGTCGGAAAGCGATCACAGCGGAACCGGTGTCTACGGCCGGTCGGAAACCATCAACATCCGCCTGGCTGCGGTCGTGCTCCAGGTGCTGCCGAACGGCAATCTGGTCATCGCCGGCAAGCAAGAGGTGCGTGTCAATCGCGAACTGCGTGAACTGACCGTGACCGGAGTCATCCGGCCGCAGGACGTAGCCTCGGACAACACGGTCAATTGGGACAAGATCGCGGAGGCCCGCATCTCGTATGGCGGACGCGGCACCGTCAGCGACATGGTCGAGCCGCGTTACGGCCAGCAGGTCTATGATATTCTGTTCCCGTTCTGATCCTGATCCGGGCGGTCAGGCCAAAGCGAGACCGAAGACGGGGCGCGGGCACCACATGGACCCGCGCCCCTGCCGTTCGACACCTGATCGTTATCCTATTGCGCCGACAGGTGGTCGGGGATGGTGATGCCTTCTTCCTTGTAGAAGCGCGCCGCGCCCGGATGCAGCGGCGCCGGCAGGCCGGCGATGGCCTTGTCCAGCGCCATGGCCTTGGTGGCCGGATGGATGTTGTTGAGGAAGGGCAGGTTCTCATAGATCGTCTTGGTGATCAGATAGACCGCTTCCTCGTCCACGCCCTCGTGCACGGCCAGAAAGTTCGGTTGTGCGATCGTGTTGATGTCCTTGCCCTGGTCCGGATAGGTGCCGGCCGGGATGACGAACCGGGTCCACAACTCGCCCTCGCCATTGGCCCGGGCCATCTGTTCGTCCGTGAAGTCCAGGATGGTCAGGTCGTCGCCGGCGCCGGCGAAGGCCTGCGTCACCGCGCCCACGGGCGGGCCGGCGGGGATGTTGAACCCGTCGATGGTGCCGTTGACGAAGGACTCGGCGCTGGGACCATACCCCAGATAGGCCACGTCGAAGTGGGCATCGACGTCAACGCCCAGGTTGCTCAGAATCTCGCGGCCCGAGCCCTCGGTGCCGGAGTTCTTCTTGCCGATGGAGAAGCCGCGCCCCGCAAGGTTGGCGATGTCGTCGATGGTGCCGCTCTCGACGTGGTCGGTGCGGATGCCGAAGTGCTCGACGTTCTGCCACAGCATGGTGACGGAGCGAAGCCACTCCTGCGGCCCCTCGTTCTCGACCGCGCCGGTGCCGTTCGCGGCCCATTTGCCGTACAGGCCCTGCATGATGGCGAACTGCGCCTGGTCCTCGCGCAGCAGCTTGACGTTCTCGCCCGAACCGGCCGAGGTGATGGCCGACATGGATACCTTGGTCGAGGGCTCCAGCTTCACCTTGGTCAGAGTGGCCAGCGCCACGCCGACCGGATAATAGGTGCCGCCCGTGGTGGCGGTCGCCAGGGTGTAGCTGCGCGCCTCCTGGGCCCACGCGGCGCCGCTGGCGGCGCCAAGGCCGGCCATCAGCGCGGCGGCGGCGCCCACGGCGGTCAGGCGCCGGGCAAATGCGGTGGACATGATGTATCTCTCCCCTGATCGTGTGTCATGACTTGGGGACGCCGCTGCGGGCGGCGGCGCCCGCCCGAACATATGGGAGCCACGACGCCGATTTCGAGCGCCCGGAACGGGAATTCCATCCCGCGAGATCGGGTCGCCTTGGCGCGGCGGGGGGTGCGTTCCCATATCTGCGCCCATAGGCCCGGCCGCGTCCGCCCCATCCCCTTTCACGCCCTGACACGGTGTCGCCCATGATTCGATTCGGCCGCCACCTGGCGCTTTTCCTGATGGTTCTCGCCATGCCCGCTGGTTCTCCGGCCCTTGGCGCCGGCTCCGCCGGCTCCGCCGGGTCACCGCCATGGGGCGGCGCCTGGCGGAGCGAAATCCGCGCCGATCTGCGCGCCGCCGTCTGCACAATCTCCTCGGACGCGTGCAGGTCAACACCGGCGTCGCGCAGCTTGCCACGCAGCTCCGCACGTCCGCGATCTGTATTGGCGGTGGCAAACGGACACGTGCCGTCGCGCTGCCTGCTGCCACAGCGGCGCGAGACTGTCGCCATGCGCCCGGCTTCGTGCTCGGGCCGCCCGTTGCGCATC
>CAYFTQ010000014.1:0-2574 GCA_964346035.1 uncultured Roseospira sp.
GGCGGCGGTCATGGCCTGGGCGCTGGTGGCCAGCGCGGCCAAAGGTTGCAGATGGCGGCGCAACCAACCCTCAACCGCCAGCGTCGCCGCCGCCGCCCGCTCCCAGGCGTCGGCGTGCGCCTGGCGGGCCTCGCCCCGCGCGGCCAGCGCGGTCGCGCCGGCGACCAGGGCGGCAACCAGCAGCGCCACGCCGACAAGGGCCGGCACGGCGCGGAGCGGATCGGTCAGGCGGCTGCGCATCAGCGACTCTCGGTTGGGGCGGACATCACCACGGGCACGCGACATCTACCATAACAGGTATTCAAAGGCGTCAAGGCGCTGTGCGCCCGATCACAGGATGCCCTATGCGCGACGACAGGCATGAGGCATGCTGTAGCCGAGCAGGGGCGGACCGAAGCGCGGCAGGGACAGGGTTGGCATGCGGTTGTTTTTCCTCGGCACCGGCGCGGCCTTCACGGTGGCCGAAGACAATTTCCAGAGCAACGCCATCCTTCAGGACAATGACGGGCGCTGCCTGCTGATCGATTGCGGAACGGATGCCCGCCGGGCGCTCAAGGCCGCCGGCCTGACGCGCGCCGACCTGGACGGAGTCTACCTCAGCCATCTGCACGCCGACCACGCCGGCGGGCTTGAATGGCTGGGGTTCTCCAGCTACTTCGACCCCGCCGCCGCGCCGCCGCCCTTGTACCTGGCCGAATCCCTGGTAACGCCGCTGTGGCACGACACCCTCAAGGGAGGCATGGGCGCGCTGAACCATGGCCCGGCGCGGATTGAGGACTATTTCGACGTCCGCCCCGTGCCGGTCGATGGCGCCTTTTTCTTCGGCGGCGCGCGGCTGACGCCGGTGCCGGTAACGCACATCCGCTATGGGCGCTCGGAAATGATGTCGACCGGTCTCATGATCGAGGCACCGGACGGCCCGGTGCTGTTCACATCCGACTGTCTGTTCCAGCCCGAAGCACTGATGCCGGCCTACCAGCGCGCCCGGCTGATCTTCCACGACTGCGACACCGGTCCGGCACCGAACGGCGCGCACGCCCATTTCGACCAGCTTCGCACCCTGCCCGACGCCGTGCGGGCCAGGATGTGGCTGTACCATCACGCCGACGGCCCCCTGCCCGACGCCCGCGCCGCCGGCTTCGCCGGCTTCGCCCGCCCGGGTCAAGTGTTCGAACTGGGAACGACGGCCGGGTCCGATCGCACACCGTAGATTCGCGTTGGCTGGCTGCGGCCACGCACCGTGATCTCTGCCACGGCTTCCACGGTGTCCCAGGCATCGGCGGCGGCGGCGGTGGCCTCGCTCATCAACACATGGCGGCCGTGCTCCTTGTTGAGCTGTTCCAGCCGCGCGGCGACGTTCACGGTGTCGCCGTGGGCGGTGAACATAAGCCGGTTTTCCGTTCCTACCGCGCCCAGGATGACCGCGCCCGTGTTCAGACCGCAGCGCGTGCGCAGGCGGTGGCCGCCGGCGCCGAACGGGCGGTCGTTCAACTCCGCCACGATGGCGCGGGCGCAGTCCACGGCGCGCCGGGCGTGATCCGGACAGCCCGGGCCACCGAAACTGAGCATGAGCGCATCGCCGATGAACTGGATCACAACGCCGTCATGGCGCGCCACGATGGCGGTCGCGGCCTCGAAATAATCGTTCAGGATACCCATCAGCGTGGCCGGATCGACGGTCTCGCTCAGGGTCGTGAAGCCCTCGATGTCGGTGAAGACGATGGTGCCCTCGCGCGCCTCGGCGTCTCCGGGGCGCAACGCCTCGCCCCTGTGCGTGATGCGCCGGGCCACCTCGGGCGCCACGAACAGCGACAGATCGCGCGCCGCCAGGCTGTCGGAAACCGCGCGCTCCAGCAGCCGGCGGCCCCGCGTCAGCGCGATGGCCAGGATGGCGGTCACGGTCAGGATGGAGACGATCTTGTCCACCTCGGCCCCGATCAGCACCCGGTTGGAAGTCATGTAGGCCACATAATCGCGCGTGATCGGGTCGGCCCCGTCCATCATGTTGGGCACCAACGCATAGGCCAGCAAGGCCGCCCAGCCGGCGGCGGCGACCACGCCGGCCACCACCACGAGGCCAGACTGATAATTGAGCGCGCGCAACGCAATGAAGATGAACACATAAAGCAGCGTCGGCGCCTTCAGATAGAAAGCAGCGGACTGTTCATATTGCAGATGGAAGCTCCAGATCAGCCCCATCAGCAGCCCCATGTCCGCCAGCACCGAGCCCACCAGCACCACCGGCCCCAGCCGGCCACGCCAGGCCAGCCACTGCCGCGCCACTGTGAACGCCAGATAGGCCGCCAGCGCCACAGGCACCGGCATGAAGGCCGTCCCGTCCGACGTCTTGGGCGATAGCAGATACAGCGTTCCGAACAGCAGCACCACGCCAAGCTGGACCCAGCCGATCAGCACCTCGCTTTGCTGCTGGTGGCGACGTACCGACTCGCGCACGCGATCCGGCAAGCGGCCATCGGCGGCGGGCCCCAGCACGAACCGGGCCAGAACAGGTTTCACGGGCAAGGGCGCGACCTCCTCGCGGTATGGGACCGGGCGACGAGACGCCAGGCCGGC
>CAYFTQ010000014.1:2674-10116 GCA_964346035.1 uncultured Roseospira sp.
GCAAGGGCGCGACCTCCTCGCGGTATGGGACCGGGCGACGAGACGCCAGGCCGGCCGCGCCCCTGGCGTCGCAAAGCGACGCCAAACTTAACTGACCCTGGCGTCGCAAAGCGACGCCAAACTTAACTGACCCTGGCGTCGCAACGCGAAGCCAACCCGAACTGAACCCAACGCCGGCGCGGCGAAGCCACGCCCGGCCCTGATCCAGACCCGTCAGGATCAGGGCCGATGGGCATGACAGAGCGCACCACGCGCCCGCCGGGACGCGACGGAGTCTTTTGGACCGGATGGTTCTGTCTGGACGGTGGACCATTGCCCGGGCCTGTGGCAAGCCTCCTGACAGGTATCAGGGCTGAAAGCCGTACCGACGGGAGGACAATGCAATGGCTGTGTTGGGGCGTTTCTTGGTGGCGGCGCTGGCCGCGCTGGCCATGCTGGCGCTGGTCGATCTTCTGGGCGAGGCAGTGGCCGGCCACGCCGGCGCCTTCGGCGGCGGTGGGCTCATGGCCTCACTGCCGGGCGAGCTGGGACGCTGGCTGGTGCCGCCGCCGCAGGTGCTGTGGAGCACCACCGGCCTGGTCGGACTGGGCGCGTTGGCCGCGCTGGCGGCTGCCCTGTCGGCGCTGGCGGCGCGACTGGGCGCGGCCCGCCCGAGCGCGGCGCTGGTCCTTCTGGTCGGACTGGTGGGGCCGCTGTCGATCTGGAATCCGCTCGGCCTGTTCGTGCTGGCGGGGCAGGCTATGGGCCTGGCCGTCATCGCCATGGCGCGCGGCGCGCCGGGTGGCCGCGCGGGCGAGGAGACCGCGCGCATCCTTGGGCTGGCCGCCGCCGTGCTGCTGACCTTGACCACGCCCCCGGCCCTGGTGGTTACGCTGCTCGCGGTCGCGCTGGCCCCGGGCCTGCTGGCGGCCCTGACCGCGCCGGCGGAAGGGCGCGCGGCCGTGCTGGCGCCTGGCCCCGATGGCGCGTCCGGCCCGGCACGCGACGGCGCCTTGCCGCCCGCGTCCTCGCCCGCGTCCTCGCCCGCCCTCAGTTCTGCGCCGCCGGCCGGACCGTTCGGTCCCGATCCGGTCGCCGCACACGACCACCTGATGCCGGCGATCGACCTGATCGCCCAAGGCCGCGCGGCACTGAGGTCCGGGACCGGGCCGGTCCTGCTGGTGGCGCGCCTGGACGGTCTGGCCGGCATCGCCGGGCACCTGGGCGCGGCCGGCGGTGCGGCCCTGTTCACCGAGGCCTCGAGCCGGCTGGCCGGGGCGCTGCCGGCGGACTGTCGTCTGGCGTGGATCGGCGACGAGACCTTCGCGGCCCTGTTGCCGGCGGCTACGGCGGCCGATCTGGAAACCCTGGAGCTGCGTATGGCCGAGCCGTTCGCCATGGATCTGCACGTCGACGGCCGCACGGTGTCGATGGAAGACGCCCTGCACATCGACGCCACCACGCTGGACGCCGCGCTACTGGACGAACTGGCGCGGCAGGCCGGTCTGCAGCCTGGAGCCTGACGGCCCGCGCCAGACGCGGCCGGCCCTACCGTCGGGCGGCGAAAAAGGCACGCAAGCGGTCGCGCGCCTCGCTCTCGCGCAGGCCGCCGATAACCTCCGGCCGGTGGTGGCAGGTGGCGCGGTCGAACACGCGCGCGCCGTGCTCGACCCCGCCGCCCTTGGGATCATAAGCCCCGAACGCCAGCCGGGCCACCCGCGCCAGCGCCAGCGCCTGGGCGCACATGGCGCAGGGCTCCAGCGTTACCACCAGCGTACAGCCGACCAGACGCGGCGTGTCCAGCAGGCGCGCCCCCGCCCGCAGCGCCAGCAGCTCCGCGTGGGCGGTGGGATCGCGGTCGGTCTCGACCCTGTTGCCGGCTTGCGCCAGCACCCGGCCCGCCGCATCGAGCAGCACGGCGCCCACCGGCACCTCGCCGGCGCGCCCGGCGGCATCGGCCTCGGACAGGGCCATGGCCATGGCCTGCCCGAGCGAACCGGTCAGTGCGCCCACCCCGCTCATGATCGCCGTCCCTGGGCGGGGCGACGCGCTATGGACACCAGCGAGGTCTTCCGATAGGTCTCGGGCCTTGTGATGCCCACTTGGATCCGATCCCACCTGATGCTGCTGACCGTCACGGCATGGTTTCTCCCCGTCCCCGCCACGCCGGCCCTGCCCCCGGCGGGCTTGGCGCGAAGACCGCCGGCATGAACCCGGCACGCCGCAAGCACGCCGTGGTCCTGACGCTGATCGCGCTGGGCCTGAGCCCGCTGGCCTTCGCGTTCGGCCCCAAGCTGTTCGCCGGCGCCATGGCCGCCGCTGTGCCGGCTCTGGTCGCCGCCCGCCTGCTGAACGGCCCTTGGCCGGTGCCACGCTGGCCCGACCCGTCCAGTCTGGTCGTCCTGGGGCTGCTGGCCTGGGCGGCGCTGTCGATGGCGTGGAGTCCGTGGCCCGAACGCTCGCTCGTAACCTGGCAGGCGCTGGCCCTGGTCGCCGCCGTGGCGGTCGCCGGCCTGGAGGCCGGCCGCTGGACGCCGGCACCGGCCGCCCGACTGGCCTTGTTCAGCACGGTGCTGGGCGTCGTCTTTTTCATCATGAGCGTCTATGTCGCGAACTACCTGACCGGGATGCCTTTGTACTGGATGTTCTATGACATCGGCGCGCTGGACAAGATCCCGTTCACCTCCATCCTCAACCGGGGCCTGACCTTTCTGGTCCTGGTGGCGTGGCCCCTGATTGCCTGGCTGGCAGGCTGCCGCGCCTGGGGCGTGCTGGCCGGTCTGTTGGCAGGGCTGGCCACGACGCTGCTGTTGGGCGCGTCCAATGCCGCCCTGATGGCGCTGGCGGTGGGGATTGTCGGGGCGGCACTGGGGGCCGTGCTGCGTCCCCGAACCCTGTGCTGGGGGCTGCGCGGGCTGGCTCTGCTGGCCGCGCTGGCCGGCCCCTGGCTGCTGACCCACGGTCTGGCCCAGCATCGCGAGGGCTTTCGCGAGACGCCCCATAGCGTGCTGGCGCGCCTGGAAATCCTGGCCCTGTACGCCTATCCCCTGGGCGAGCGTCCGGTGCTGGGCTGGGGCATTGGCACCGCCACAGAGGTGCCGCGCACGCCAACGGCGCCAAAAGCCTATGTCGGCCACGAGGGGCTCAAGGGGGGGCCGTTGCCAGCGGACGCCTATATCCGCGTCGATCCGGCCACCATGGCCGTGCATCCCCACAACAACTTTATCGAGCTGTGGCTGGACCTGGGCGTGGTCGGCGTGGCCCTGCCCCTTGTTCTGGCCTGGTGGAGCGCCGGGCGGGTCGCCCGCCTGGACCGCCGCGAGGACCGGGCCTCGGCAGCCGGCGCGTTCGCCGGTGTGATCGTCGTGGCCGCCACCGCCTATGGGGTCTGGCAGGAGGACTGGCTGGCACAGATCGTGTTCGTGGCGCTTCTGTTCCGGCTGGGCCCCCCGGGCGCCCGGGCTACAGCCAGCGAACACCCCACTTTAGGAAGTAGCGCAGGGCGCTCCGGACCATGATCGCGGTCATGCGCGGGGCGTGATGCGGGGCCCGCGCCCAGACGTGGCGGGCCGTCACGGCCGGGTCATGGACGACGCGCCAGCCCGCCAGACGCAGCGTCCGGCACAGGTCGGCGTCCTCGAAATACAGGAAATATCGCGCATCGAAACCGCCGACCTCGCGCAACGCCTCGGTGCGGCAGACCATCACGGCGCCCGTGCAGACCGGCACGTCGGGCGCCGCAGACGGGTCCGAGTCGGCCATCTCGTAGCGCGCCATGCGGCCCGGCAGCAGGCGCCGGCCCATGCCGGGCAGAATACGCCGCAGGGCCAGGTCCAGCACGGTCGGGTCCCGCCGAAGGGATGGCTGCGGGCGTCCATCCGGAAAACTGAGCCGGGGCGCCACAAGGGCCACGTCCGGCCGCCCGCGCAAGGCCGCCACACTGGCCGCCAGGATGTCCGGCGGCACGGTGACGTCCGGGTTGCAGATCACATGCAGATCTGAGTCCACGGCCTCCAGGATGGCATTGTGCCCGCGTCCGAATCCGACGTTGTCGCCGCCCGGCAGCAGCCGCAGCCGCGACCCGTGCCGCGCGGCCAGCCGCGCCAGGCGGTCCGGGGTGTCGTCACCGGAGCCATTGTCACGGACCACGACCTCGCCGTCCACGCCGGACCAGTCCGCCGCAGCCAGGCTGTCCACCGCTGCCTCGATGACGTCGGCGTTGTTATAGGTGACGAGCCCAACACTGACACGGGGCGGGCGGGCTCCCGGCCATGGCCGGGCCGACCGGAAGGCCCGGGTGGCGGGCGCGAGCGCGCGCCGATCCAGCAGGTCGCGATACAGCCGTTCCGTCCGCCGGCCCACGATGGCGGCCGAGAACTGAGACTCGACCATGGCGCGGGCGGCCAGACCCAGCGCCCGGCGCCTGTCCGGATCGGCGGCCAGGACATCCAGGGCATCGGCCAGGGCAGCGGCATCGCGCGGCGGGACCAGCAGGCCCGTTCGACCCTCGGGCACCAGATCCCGACAGCCGGGCGCGGTGGTGGTCACCAGCGGACGCCCACTGGCTGCGGCTTCCAGCAGGCTTTTGGGCAAGCCTTCGCCGTAGGACGGCAGCACCGCGATGTGCGCGTCGCGCCACAGCGCGGCGATGTCGTCACGCCGGCCCAACAGCTCGACCAGGCCGTCGGCCTGCCAGGCGTCCAGGGTTTCGGCCGGAACGCTGTTGGCGTTGGTCGGATCGGGCTCGCCGGCGATCCACACCCGCGCCGGCCGGCCCCGGTTGCGCAGCAGGCGGGCCGCCTCGACCAGTTCGACCACGCCCTTGTCACGCAGCAGGCGGGCAACCATCAGCGCCACCGGCGGACCGGGCGGCTCCGGCGTCACGGGGTAGTGGTCCAGAGCCACGCCGGACCCCCGGATCAACGCCGTCCGCGCTGGCATCGCCAGCCGGCGGGCCAGCAGGACGCGGCGGTCGTCCTCGTTCTGGGTCAGGGTAAAGACGCGTCGACGCCGCGCCACCCGGCGCAGAACCCCGTGAATCACGGTGCGCAGGCGCGACGGCGGCGCCCCCTCGCCCAGCACCGTGCCCAGTCCGGCGAAGGCATTGAGGACCAGCAGGCGCGGAAACACCGTCGCCGCCACACTGCCCAGAACGATCGGCTTGATGGCCACGTTGTGCAACACGACCGGACGCACCCGCGCCAGCACGCGGACCAGCCGCAGGACCGTGCCCAGCTCCTTCAGGGGCGACAGCGAGGCCCGGTCCATCGGAACCGGGATGACCTCCACCCCGGCGGCGCGGATGGCCTCGGCGCCCCGGTCCACCCGCGTCGCCACCGCCACGCGAAAGCCGGCCGCCATGGCGGCCCGGGCCATGGGCAAGCGGTGGGACAGGAAATACCAATCCTCCGTGACCAGGAACAGCAGGGTCGGGCGATCGTCGCGGGGCATGGCCGGCGGAGGACTCACAGGCTGGCTCGCCAGTGCCGCGCCCAGGCCTGCGCCATCAGCACCGGCCACAGCGCATGGGGGGCGGAGCGCCGGCCCCGGATATGGTCATGCCAGCACCGGCGGATGGGGTCGGCGCGGAACAGCCCGGTGTCGGCGAGGCTCTCGGGCGCCAGCAGGTCCTCGGCCCACGCCCGCAGGGGGTCGCGCAGCCAGTCCCCGATGGGCACGCCAAAGCCCATCTTGGGCCGTTCCGACAGCTCTGGCGGCACGGCGCGGGCCAGAACACGACGCAGCGGCATCTTGCCCCGCCCACCTTCGATCAGCAGCGAAGGCGGCAGGCGCCAGGCGAATTCGATGACGCGGTGATCCAGCAGCGGAACGCGCGCCTCCAGGCCGACGGCCATGCTGGCGCGATCCACCTTGGTCAGGATGTCGTCGGGCAGATAGGCGGCCATGTCCAGATAGCGCAGCCGATCCACGGGGTCGGGCAGGTCCCGGGCCAGCGTCGGGTCCGCGCCGGAACCGATCGCAGCGGCGCCGTCGATGAGGTCGGCGGCCGGATGCCAGTGCGCCCGGACGCGCGCATACATGGCTTCCAGTGAGGGTTCGGCCAGCGAGCCGGCGACCTTGTGAGCCTTGTCGCCCAGAAAGTTCGGCCGCCGCCGAGCCGGCAGCAATCGCCCCAGTCCGTCCCAGACGGCCGGCGACAGGGCCGTCAGCGCCCCGGCCGCAGCCTGGCGCAGCGGGCGCGGCAGCGGCCCGACACGGCGCCAAAGCCGGGCCAGCCCGGCATGGCGCGAGTAACCTGCGAAGCCCTCGTCACCGCCGTCCCCGGACAGCGCCACCGTGACCTCGCGGCGGGCCAGCGCGGAGACCAGCGCCATGTTGATCTGCGAGACGTCGGCAAAGGGTTCATCGTACAACGTCGGCAATCGCGGAATGACGGACAGGGCGTCCGATGGCGACACGATCAGCTCTTGGTGTTCGGTGCCCAGGTGGCCGGCCACGGCGCGGGCATGCCCGGCCTCGTTGAAGCGATCCTCGGAAAAGCCGATGGAAAAGGTCCGCACCGGCCCGCGCGCCGCCCGCGCCATGTGCGACACCACCAGGGAACTGTCGATGCCGCCGGACAGAAAGGCGCCCAGCGGCACGTCCGAGACCAGATGCGCGCCGACGACCTCGGCCAGCAGGGCGTCCAGCGCCTCCGTGGCGGCGTCGGCGCCGCCCGTGAACCGAGAGGCGCGGCATGCCACATCGCGCAGCGACCACCAGGGCCAGGTCCGGCGGCCGCCGTCGCCATCCAGTCGCATCAGGTGCCCGGGGCGCAGCGCCTCCACCCCTGCCAGGATGGAGGCGCCGGCGGGCACACACCCATAGTGCAGCAGCGCGGCCAGCGCCGCCGGGGCCACCCGTCGCGGCAGCGCGTCACAGGCCATCAGGGCCTTCAATTCCGACCCGAAGAGAAGGCGCCCGTCGCCGGCCTCGCCCACGTATAGCGGCTTGATGCCGAGCCGGTCGCGCGCCAACCAGAGGACCCGCTCCTGGCGGTCCCACAGGGCCAGCGCGAACATGCCGGCACACCGCTGCAGCGCGGCCTCGACGCCCCAGCGAGCCACGGCCTCGACCACAACCTCGGTATCGGAATGCCCGCGAAAGGCAACGCCCGCCAGATCCCGGGCCACCTCGGCTGTATTGTAAAGCTCGCCGTTGTAGGTGATGACCCAGCGGCCATCGGCGCTGTGCATGGGCTGGGCGCCGGCCGGACTGAGGTCGATGATCGAAAGCCGGCGGTGCCCCAACGCCACCCCGGCGCCGGCGTCCATCCACAGACCGTCGCCATCCGGGCCCCGATGGGCGAGGGCGTCGATCATGGCCTGAGCGGTCGGCCGCAGCGACGCCGGCGCCCGCGCGGCACGATCCCACAGTCCGGCTATTCCGCACATGGCGCGTGCCCCCGGCACGACATCAGGGCGTGCCCCCGGCACGACATCAGGGCGTGCCCCCGGCACGAC
>CAYFTQ010000014.1:10216-11845 GCA_964346035.1 uncultured Roseospira sp.
TGCCCGCAACACCGCGTGCCGGCCGGCGCCGGCACGGGCGCCGGCGCTGAGGCTGGTGCCTCCTGACCCAGACTGTTCAACATACGGTCGCCCTTGCGTTGTTGCGCCGGTCGGCCCATTGCGGGGGATGAATGGTGCCCCGACGACGCTTTATGGCTTGGGCCGGCGCGGCCCGCAAGGGCGGGCCTGAGCCGCGACGGGCGATCGGCCGAAGGCACCCGCAGGCGCCCTGATCGGCGAGTCTTCGGCGCGGTCAGGGGCAAGGGCGCCACGGGCTGCCAAACCGGGACGGCATGACCGGCACAGAGCCCGACAGTCCGGTCAGCCGATTGCCCGATTGCCCGGGGGGCAATCGGGCCGAGGGCCTACTGGCCGCCACCCAGAGAATGGACGTAAACGGCGAGCTGCTTGATCTCCTCGTCCGACAACCGGTTCTCCCAAGGCGGCATGACGCCGTGGGTCGGCTTGCGGACCTGCGCAGCGATGTCCACGATCTGGCCACCATACAAAAAGATACGGTTGTTCAACGGCGGGCCGCCCAGCATCGCGTTGCCGCCACCGTCCTCGCCATGGCAACTGATGCACTGCTGCGAGAACAGTTCCTGGCCCGGCCCGTCCGCCGGCGCTTCGCCCTTGGACAAGGCAAAGACATAACCGGCGACGTCATTGATCTGCTCGTCCGTGAACCAGTCGTCGCCAAACTCAGGCATGTAGTTGATACGGGTGTTTTCGTTGTCCTGGTCGCGGATGCCATGGCGGACGGTGGTCAGGATGGACTCGGGCGTGCCGCCCCAGATCCATTCGTCATCGGCCAGGGAGGGATAGCCATGGGCGCCGGCGCCGCCGGTCTGATGGCAGGGGGCGCAGTTTTCCTTGAACAACACCTCGCCGCCGCGCATGGCGTACTGGCGCAGGGTGTCGTCCTCCAGGATGGCCGGGACCTCGTTGGCGGCGATCTCGGTCAACCAGCCCGAGCGAGCCTCGCGCGCCTCGGCCAGGCTCTCGGTCAGGTCGGAGCGCGCATTCCACCCCACCACGCCGTTGAAAAAGCCGGCCATGGCCGGCCAGGACGGGTAGGCGATGGAATACAGCACCGACCAGCCAATGGTGACATAAAACACCCACACCCACCACTTGGGCAGCGGGGTGTTCAGTTCCTTGATGCCGTCCCACTCATGCCCGGTGGTGTGGCGGCCGGTGACTTCGTCCAGTTCAGGCTTGTCGGCCATGGTCGTCGCTCCCTTTTCCGCCCGCGTCGTCCTCGTCGTCACGGAACGGGATCATCGCGTCCTCGCGGAACCGGTCCTTGTTCCTGGGCCGGAAGGCCCACCACACCACGCCCAGGAACAGCAGCATCAGCCACAGGCCCCAGAACTGGCGCAGAAAATCCGAGATCTGGTCCACGCCCTCCATCATGCCTCCCTCGTGGCCGACGCCGCGCGGCGTGGCGCCCTGGCCTGTCCTGGTCGTCTAGCGGATCCACTCCGCCTTGCGGGTTTCGTCGATGGCGGTGAAATCGACCATCGTCCCCAGAACCTGCAGATAGGCCACCACGGCGTCCATTTCGGTGATGACGTCCGGATTGCCGTCCAGGTCGCCCAGGGCCATGGTTGTCACCTCGTCCTCGGC
>CAYFTQ010000014.1:11945-15309 GCA_964346035.1 uncultured Roseospira sp.
CGTCCGGATTGCCGTCCAGGTCGCCCAGGGCCATGGTTGTCACCTCGTCCTCGGCGCGGTCCGTGCCGAGGGCGAAGTCGGAGTAGCGTGCCACCAGCGCGTCCGTGTCGGCATCCGGGGTGGCCTGGGCCTCCAGGTCGGCGACGGCGTTTTCATAGACGCCCTCGATCGGGCCATACATCTGGCCCCGGCCGACCAGGTCCAGCGTCCTCATGTGCGCGGCGATGGCGTCATAGTCCAGCGCCCGCGCCGCCAGATGCGGATAGCCGGGCATGATCGATTCCGGCACGACGGAGCGCGGGTCGATCAGGTGGCGGGTGTGCCATTCATTGGAATACTTGCCCCCGACGCGCGCCAGATCCGGCCCGGTGCGCTTGGACCCCCACTGGAACGGGTGATCGAACTTGCTTTCCGCAGCCAGGGAATAATGACCGTAGCGCTCGATCTCGTCGCGGAAAGGCCGCACCATCTGACTGTGGCAGTTGTAGCAGCCCTCGCGGATATAGATGTCGCGCCCGGCCAGCTCCAGCGGCGTATAGGGGCGCACCCCGCGCACGGTCTCGATCGTGGACTTGATCGAGAACAGCGGCACGATCTCCACCAGGCCGCCAATGATGACGGTGACAAAGATGCCCAGCGTGAGCAGGAACACGTTGGTCTCGATGACCTTGTGACGCTTGATCAGGCTCATGGTACGCCCTTCCTTCCCGCTCGGTCCGTTATTCGCCCGCGCGCGCGACGCCCGTTGCCGCGCCGGTCGGCGCCCCGGCCCCGGCGCCGGCCGGCTCGGCCACGTCGCCCTTGATGGTTCGGTAAAGGTTATAGGCCATGATCAACGCGCCGATGATGAACAACACGCCGCCGGTGGCGCGGATGATGTAATAGGGATGCATGGCCTCCACCGACTCGATGAACGAATACTGCAGGAAGCCCAGATCGTCATAGGCGCGCCACATCAGGCCCTGCATGATGCCGGAAACCCACATCGAGGTGATGTACAGCACGATGCCAAGGGTCGCGATCCAGAAATGCAGCGACACCAGCCGCAGCGAGTACAGCGAGCGCCGCTTCCACAGTACCGGCACCATGAAATAGAGCGCGCCGAACGAGATGAAGGCGACCCAGCCGAGGGCACCGGAATGGACGTGGCCCACGGTCCAGTCCGTGTAGTGCGACAGCGAGTTGACGGCCTTCAGGGACATCATCGGCCCCTCGAAGGTGCTCATGCCGTAAAAGCCGACCGAGACCACCAGGAAGCGCAGCACCGGGTCCGTGCGCAACTTGTCCCAGGCCCCCGACAGCGTCATCAGGCCGTTGATCATGCCGCCCCAGGAGGGCATCCACAGCATGACCGAGAACACCATGCCCAGCGTCTGCGCCCAATCCGGCAGCGCGGTATAGTGCAGGTGGTGCGGACCGGCCCAGATATACAGGAAGATCAGCGCCCAGAAGTGCACGATTGAAAGCCGGTAGGAATAGACCGGGCGGTTGGCCTGCTTGGGCACGAAGTAGTACATGATGGCCAGGAATCCGGCCGTCAGGAAAAAGCCGACGGCGTTATGGCCGTACCACCACTGGGTCATGGCGTCCTGCACACCCGAGAACAGGCTGTAGGACTTGGTCCATGAGTCGCCGCCCATCAGCGCCACGGGCACCGCCATGTTGTTGCCCAGGTGCAGCAGAGCGATGGTGACGATGAAGGCCAGATAGAACCAGTTGGCAACGTAGATGTGGGGCTCGCGCCGCTTCAGGATGGTGCCGACGAAAGCGGCCAGATACAGCACCCAGACCACGGTCAGATAAAGATCGACGAACCACTCCGGCTCGGCATACTCGCGGCTCTGGGTGACGCCCAGCACATAGCCCGACGCGGCCATGACAATGAAAAGCTGATAGCCCCAGAACAGGATGTGGCCCATGGCGTCGCCGCCGTACAGGCGCGCCCGGCAGGTACGCTGAACCACGAACAGCGACGTGCCCAACAGCACATTGCCGCCAAAGGCGAAAATCACGGCCGAGGTGTGCAGCGGCCGCAGACGTCCGAAAGTGGTCCATTCCAGATCAAAGTTCAGAACCGGAAAGGCGAGCTGCCAGGCAATGAAGTCGCCGGCCAGAAAACCGACGATGCCCCAGAAGACAGAAGCCAGCACGAAGAGTTTGACGGGTCCCTCGACATAACGCATCGCGTCCGCGCGCGCGGACGGCGCGCCATGATTCGCCATGGGGGGGGTTGCCATGGTGGCCTCTGTCAATGCCGCCTCCCGTCATCGCCTTGAAAGGTCGGGCCGGGAGGGGTTTCCGACCAATCCCCCCCGGCAACCGACGGCCGTCGCCCGGGCCATGGACCTGCCCGATCGACCGGGGGACTATCCCGCCGCTTCGGTGGGGTGCCATTGATCTGGATCAAATCATGGACGATTTCGGCGGTTTCGGGGCGGCCGCGTTGCGCTTTTTCAATGCGGCCTGCGCCGGGCGTCGGGGCTCTGCGCTCCGCGACCGGCGCGGTCAGTGTGACGCGCTCGGTCCGCGTCGGCAACAGCCCCCTGACCCGGCCCTTGCGTGCCGACAGGCCGTCGCTATGGTGTGCGGCCGCACCCGATCCCCAAGGAATCCCGCCATGTCAGAGTCCGCCTCGTCACCGCCCCTTGCGCGCGTGCGCCTGCTGCCCAGGCACGCCACCCGTCTGCGCCGGGGCCATCCATGGGTGTTTTCCAACGAGGTCCACATGACGCCGGAGGCCAAGGCCCTGGCGCCCGGGGCCGTGGTGACCGTGCTGGACGCCGGCGACGAGGCCCTGGCCACGGCGCTCTTCAATCCGCATGCCCTGATCGCCCTGCGTGTGCTGGCCTTCCGGCCGGACGTGACCATCGACCAGAGCTGGATCGAGGCCCGGTTGCGCGCCGCCGTGGCCCTGCGCCGGCGTCTGGTGGGCGCGCCCTTCCATCGTTTGGTCCACGCCGAGGCGGACGGCCTGCCCGGCCTGATCGTGGACCGCTTCGACGACTGGCTGGTGGTCCAGGCCAACAGTGCCGGCGCGGAGGCCCTGTTGCCGTGCGTTCTGGCCGCGCTGGACAGCGTGCTGAAGCCGGCCGGCGTCGTGATCCGCGATGACACCCCTGGGCGGGCGCTGGAAGGTCTGCCGGCCGAGGGTTATCGGCTGCACGGAGGCCCCGCGCCGGATGCGCCGGTTCCGGTCATCGAACGCGGCGTGCGCTATCGCGCCGACCTGCTGGCCGGGCAGAAAACCGGCTGGTTCCACGACCAGCGCGACGCCCGCGCCCTGGTGGCCGGGCTGGCCGAGGGCCGCGACGTTGCGGATATCTTCAGCCATTCTGGCGGCTTCGGCGTGGCCTGCGCGGTGGCC
>CAYFTQ010000015.1:0-14942 GCA_964346035.1 uncultured Roseospira sp.
CGGCGGCAACAGGGGTTCGAATCCCCTAGGGGACGCCAATTAAATCAATGACTTACGAACCGCCTTCGGGCGGTTTTTTGCTTTTGTACGGAAAATATACGGAATGGACGTGTCCGGACGGGCACGGGCGGATCATCAGGCGCCCCCGGGGATGCGGTTCCTTCAAGGACTTTGGCGTGTCATCCCGAGCCGCCGAGGATCAGCAAGGCGTCCCTTCGGACCATCGGAACCGCCGCTTGCATCATCCTGACCCCCGCTGCCCTGGTGGCAAGGGCGCGGCGAATTGACCCGCCGCCCGAGTCTGGTAACACTGATGGCGTGGCGGACAAAACCGCCGCCGTGCCGGCCCGCCGGGTCGATGCCGGACAGACGACCAAAAGGGAGTTTCACGGACCATGACCTATCTGACCACCGCGCGGCCCACGGTTCTTTTCGGGACCGCCGCCGCCGTTACCGTCTCTATGGGCCTGGCCGCGCCGGACGTGCGGGCAGAGACCTGGGACATGCCCATGGCCTATGCGGCTTCCAACTACCACTCCGAAAACAACGCCGCTTTTGCCGACGCGGTGACCGAACGCACCGGCGGCGCGCTGGACGTCAAGACCCACCCTGGCGGTTCTCTGGTGCCCGGCGGCGAGATCTTCGGCGCCGTGCGCCGCGGCATCGCCCCCATCGGCGAACGCCTGATGTCGGCCCTGGGCAACGAGCACCCGATCTTCGAGATCGATGCCGTGCCGTTCCTGGCCACCAGCTTCGAGGACGCGCGCAAGCTCTATGACGCCTCCAGGCCGGCCACCGAGGACGTGCTGGCCGACAAGGGCCTGAAGCTGCTCTATGCCGTACCGTGGCCGCCCCAGGGCCTGTACGCCATCAAGCCGATCGAAAGCGTCTCGGACATGGAAGGGCTGAAGTTCCGCGCCTACAACGCAGCCACGTCCACCCTGGCCGAGATGATGGGCGCCATCCCGACCAAGATCGAGACCGCCGAGTTGTCGCAGGCGTTCGCCACAGGCGTGGCCGAAAGCATGATCTCGTCCGGCTCCACCGGCTATGACCGCAAGATCTGGGAGTTCGTGGACTACTTGTACGACGTACAGGCGTGGCTTCCCAAGAACATGGTGTTCGTCAACATGGACGCCTGGGAGGCCCTGGACGAAGACACCCGGGCCATCGTCCTGGAGGAAGCCGCCAAGGCCGAGGACGCCGGCTGGACCGAGGCGCAGCGCCTGGCCGACTGGTACAAGGAACAACTGGCCGCCAATGGCATGACGGTGGCGCCGCCGTCCGACACGCTGAAGAGCGAGTTCCAGGATCTGGGCGCCACCATGACCGAAGACTGGAAGGACCGCGCCGGCGAGACGGGCGCGGACGTGCTGCAAACCTACAACGAGATGTAGGGTCGGCACGGCGCGCGGCCGCACCGATCCGGACAAAAGATGCCTCGGCTTTGCTTTTGTCCGGATCGGATCGGCACTGCTTCCTGCACTATACCGACCGACGGCAAGAGCGACTCGTCCGGTTCATGGGCGCGGCGGCGAACCCGTGAAGACGAGTTTTCTTGTTTTTTCGCCGCAGCGCGCCTGCGGGGTGCGCGGCTCCGGCGGCAGGCCGCCGGACATCATGTCAGGGCATCGGCCGTCACGAAGATCTCCTCTTCGTTGCCGGAGTCACTCTGGCTCGGGTCCTGGGCTTCGCCCAGCGGCTCCGGGTCCGGCTCGGGCGTGGGACCGCCGAGGTCGTCAAGCGAGTCCATCGCGGTATTCTCGGCCAGGGTGGGCTGGTCGGAGCCCTCGACCCAGTCCAGCGCGACGCCTTCGGAATTGAAGATCTCCATGCTTTCCCAGTCGTTCACTTCCAGGCCGAGGCTGTCGAAGGAACCACCGCCATCGCCGTTGGCGATGGCCTGATCCAGGTCCCACAGCGACGACACGGCCCCGGCGTCGGCCCGGCTGGCATCGTCCACGACGACCCGCAGGGTATCCGTGCCGTCGCCGCCGTCATAGCGGGACATGCCGCCGCTGCCGGCGTCGCGATCCTCAAGGAACACCACGCCGGTATCGTCGCCCTTGCCGCCCTCGACGCTGTCCTTGCCGGCGCCGCCATCCAGAACGTCGTCGCCGTCCCCGCCCATCAGCGTGTCGTTCCCGGCGCCGCCCTCGACGCGGTCGTCGCCCTTCTCGCCGTAAACACGATCATCGCCGTCCCCGCCGGACAGCGTGTCGCCGTCGTCGGTCCCGCGCAGGACATCATTGCCGTCGGTGCCGGTCACGCCATCGTCCTGCGGCGTTTCGGGCTCGGCCAGCACCCGCGCGGCGCCGCGCACGATCTCGGGATCCCCGCCGGGTGCCGCTGAGTCCTCTGTCCCGTCAGAGACGATCACCGTGGCCGTCTCGCTGGCCGTCTTGCCGGACGCGTCCTCGACCGAGAAGGTGATCGCCCGCTCTCCGGTTTCCGGCATATCGCTGCTGCTCTTCAGGGTCACGCGCGCGAGCAGGTCGGTATAGGTGTCGGCGTCCGCTTCGCCCGAGAGCCGAAGAACGGTGTTGCCGCTTTCGCCCTCCTCCCGGGTCAGGGTGAGCCCGGTATCGCCGACGCGGCCGGCATCATCGACCTTGACGCCGTTGATGTGCAACTCGTCGCCGGGCTTCATGCCTTCGCTGATCTCGACCGAGGCGCCGGTGAGCACGCCACTGTTGCCGGCGTCCACGTCCAGTTTGGGCGCGACGGTGGTCGGCACCATCTCGCGGGCGTTTTCCGCCCCCACGTTCACGGTGAAGACAAGGTCGTTATAGTCGCTGTCGCCACCGCCCTTCAGGTCCTCGAACCCGACCATCAGGTTTTCGCCGTCCGGCTGCACACCGCTGATGGCATGCTGGAGATTGTCGGGATTCAGGCCCAGCGAGTCCTCGCCAGCCGCCGCCGAGTGGTAGATTCCACCTTGCGAGGCGACCTCGTGGACCTCGCCGGACTCGTCCGTAAAGACCAGACGCGGTGTCTTGGTGGCGGTCGTGGCGGGATCGCCGTTCTCATCCACGAACGACAGCGTGCCGCCTTCGTTCTTGCTGGCGTCGTCCCAGAAATCCTGGCTCTTGTTTTTGTTGTGGCCGTTGGGAACCAGGAAAAAGCCCAGCGTCTGGCCCTCGAAACCGCCCTCGGGCGGGGTCAGGGTGACGGTTTCGGCGCCGGCCTTCTCGATCACGGAATCGGTGGCGTCGCCGTAGACGAACTGCGCGTTGCCGATCTCGCCGGTCTCCTGGTCTATGGTGTACCAGCCGAGCGAGTTGTGATAGCCCGCCCCCTCGCTGACGAAGGTCACGCTGACGTCATGGTCGTGGGCCAGCGTCAGGCTGTCCGGACTGACACCGTTGACCTTTTCGGGGTCCAGGCGGGTGTTCTCTGACAGGTCCGGGAAGTCCGGGCTGCCGTCGATGCTGTGGGCATAGCTGAGGTCGTTGACGCCGGTGACGCGCGCGGCTTCGCCCAGCCCGGTCAGGGTGGGGCCGGGATCGGCCGCAGCCGCCAGCGCGTCGGCATCGGCGAACGATACCTCGACGGACTTGATCAGGAAGTCCGAGGCATCGCCTTTCCCGCTCACGCTCCCGTCGGCATAGGTGTCGCCGACGAAACGGATTTCGTCGAACAGCGCGCCGTCGCTTTCGATCGACACCTCGCCGGAGTGGCCCTTGTCGGCCTTGAAGGTGCCCTCGGCAACCTTCTCGCCCTCGCTGTAGGCCTCCCAGCGGCCTTGTTCGCCACCGCCCTCGTTGGCGAAGGCGCGTGTAAAGGTCGCCGTGGCCGAACTGGCCGGCGCATCCAGTTCAACCACCAGCGCCTCGCCCTGGCCGCTGTCGGCATCATAGCCGATCTGACCGGCCGGACCGGAGGCGTTGCTGCCATTGGCGCCCAGACCCTGCCCGGAGCGCGAGACGTTGTCGGCCAGTGCCTCCGTCCGGTTCCCGTCGGCATCGATGTTGATGGCCTTGACCGCGAAGCCCTGGTCGGTGCTGTCGTAGTTGGTGGTATCGATGGTGACGGTCTGGCCGGTCATGTCCGGGGGCGCCTCGCGCGCCTCCAGCAGCGCTGCCAGGCCGTCCTGGTCCAGCGTGGTGTCGCTGAACCGGAAGGACTCCATCCCGTCCAGGATGTCGGTGCCGTCGCGGCCCTCGACACGGTCGGCCACCGTGATGGTGTCGTCGTCGTTGACGGTGATGTCGTAGTCCTCGATCGGACCACTGAACACGGCGGTATCCGTGCCCTTGCCGCCGGACAGGCGGTCGTCGCCGCGGCCGCCGGTCAGGGTGTCGTCGCCCAGACCGCCGATCAGGAGATCGTCGCCGCTGTTGCCGAACAGGATGTCGTCGCCGGCGCCGCCGCTCAGGGCATCGTCGCCGCCGCCGCCGGTCACCAGATCGTCGCCGATGCCGCCTTCGAAGGTGTCGTCATGGGCGCGAGTGGTCTGGTCCTCTGTCAGGTTGTCCTTTCGCACCGCGCTGCCGTCGCTGCGCGTCCAGGCGGTGCCGCCGTCCAGGTGGACCTCGGAGGACCCGTAATCGCCGTCAAGGCGCACGGTATCGCGGCCATAGCCGCCATCCACGGTGACGTGGGTCTCGCCGCCCGCGCCGGTCACCGTGATGGTGTCGGAGCCATGGCCGCTGTCCACGAAGACGGTATCCTCGCCCTTGCCACTGGCACCGACGGTGATGGTGTCGTCGCCGCGCCCGGTGTGAACGGATGTCTTGTCGGCGTCGTCCACCGTCACGCTGTTGTCGTCGTAAACCTGGTATTCATAGCCGTTGGAATTGGTCCGGGTCTCGAAGCTCTCCCCGGTCGTGATGTCGACCGTGTCGGCGCCCGCGACGTTGATGGCGGCGGCGTCCCCGGTGACGATGGTGGCGGACGCGGATTGGCCATCCACGGTCACCGTATCGGCGCCCTCTCCGGTGTTGATGTCGAAGTGGGTGTGGCCGCCGTCACCGGTGGCGGTGATGGTGTCGTTGCCGGCGCCGGTGTCCACCGTGAAGGTATTGTCCCAGCCGGACCCGTTGGTCTGCGCATCGATGTCCACCACGTCGTCGCCATCGGCGGTTTCGACCGACCCGCGCTTGGCGCCATCAATGGTCACCGTGCTGTCCTCGGTGCCCTCGCTCAGGTCCACATCGGCGCGCACGAAGTTGCCGATGGTGACGTCGGCGCCGGCCTCGCCCTCGGCGCGAACGCTCTTGGCGCTGTTCCAGTCCTCGACACTGATCGCGGCACCGTCGCCGTCGCTGTCGGCCAGTTGAGTATCGGCGCTGACCTCCGCGCCCCAGGGGTTGCCCACGGCGTCGCTGCTTTGCGTGACGGTCACGACGTCATCGCCGGCATAGTCCGGGGTCGAGGTGCCACTGTTGTCGAGCGTGAAAGTGACGTCAGGGTCCGGCTCGGGCTCGGGCTCGGGCTCGGGCTCGGGAGCAGGGTCGGACGCGGACGCGGCGGTGCCGTCGCCGGGGTCGTCACCACCACCGGCGCCCTGATCGTCGGCGGAGATGGCGTCGCCGCCACTGTCCGGCTCGGTGGCGGTTAGGGGCGGCGCTGCCGACGCCGTCGCGTCGTCGGCGCCGGACCCGTCGCCATCCGCCGACCCGGGTTCGGTCTGCTCGGCGCCCGAGGTTGTGGCGCCCGAAGTCGTGGCGTCACCCTGGAGGCCCTGAGACGACGCAGGGGCCGTCACGTCGGCCTCGCCCGGTTCCCGGGCCGTCCGCTGATCCTCCGAGCCGACCGCGGAAGCGGCCGGCGCGACGGACGCCTGGCCGGCCGGCTCGGTCTCGGCGTCATCCCGGCCGGCGGTCTCCCGGGGCCTTGGAGCACCGGCCCCCGTGGCGGCGAAGGCTGGGGCCTGACCGCCATCCGTCGCGCCATCGCCACCGCCATCGCCATCGCCCGGCCTGGACGGCGCCGGCGCGGTGTCCGTCATCGGGCCGCTGGCCCGCCCGTCCGGCGGCGGCGCGACCGCATCGCCGCCGCGAGCCTCGGAGGCGGCCGGCTCGGACCGGTCGGCGGCCACAGCCGGGCTGGCTGCCACCTCCTCAACCGCGCCGCCGAGGCCATCAACCGAAGTCGCCGCGCCCTGGTGGATGTTCTCGTTAAAGCGGACATCCTCGCCCTCGGACCGGGCGCCGGCCATGTCATGGAGTTCGGTCTCGTCCTCGCGCGGCCGCCGCGTGCGCGGAACATCGATCAGATCGGCAAGCGTCTGGTCGTCCGTCGGGGTGCTTCTGGGTTCGATCGCCATGATGCCCTCATTCGGTCCAAGGCTCGTCCACGCCGCGCGGGCCTTCGATACAGATAAAAGGCTTATCCCCCCTGCGTCCGGGAACCCGATGATATGGGGGCGCAGTGACCCTTGCTGCCCCAACGCCGGTGCCGCCCGGAAGCAGGGGGATAAGCCGGATAGATAAAATGCGACGTATTCGCCGCAATTTCTGTATTCAGTATAGCGATCCCGGCCCCCAGGAGAAGAGACAATACCGCGACCGTGCTATCCGTTATAAGCGAGCGGGGCCGCGCTCGCCCGGCACTTATGCCGAACGGCATAGAAAAGCCTGCCTTCACATCGAAACGGATACGGGGGCCGGTCTCTACTCGGACTCCTCGTCGGTCATCACTCGCCCGTAACGAACCGAGTCGGCGGCAGCGCGACGCCCGTCCCGCGAATCGGGATGCGGTTGCCAGGGGCCGCCGTCGGCCTCGGGGGCCAGATCGGGCGCGATCATCTCCGTCCAGTCACCGCCATCGTCGGCCCCCGGACCATCCCCTGCGCCGGCGAACGGAGCGACCGGGTCGGTCCAGCCCTCGGGGTGGTCGCCGTCGGTTTCCCGCACGCTGCCAAGGTCCAGGATCGACGGCTCATCGCGTGGATCACGACGGCGGTCCTGTTCGGGCGCCAGGAAACGCCCGCGCGCGTCGCCCTCCCGGTCCGTCGCGCCCGCGCGCCTGTCCGAACGCCGCTCGCCCATGCCGCCCTCCCGTGTGATTGCCGTGCCGGGCCTCAGCGTTCCTGGAAGGCCTGGGTCAAGGAGATGTAGACCGGCCGCAACAGGTAGGCGAGCACCGTCTTTTCCCCGGTCACGATGCTGGCATCGACGATCATGCCGGGCAGGATCGGGTTGGCTGCGGCCGCCTCGCCGACATGGGCGCTGTCAAGCTCGACAACGCCCTTGTAGTACGGGTCGCCTGTCTGCTCATCAAGGAAGGTGGTCGGCGAGACATCGGTCAGCACGCCCTCGACCGCGCCATAACGCGAGAAATCATAGGACGTGACCTGCACCGTGACCGGCTGACCGACGCGCACATGCCCGATGTCGCGGGTATTGATGCGCGATTCGACGATCAAGACATCGTCGATGGGCACCAGGGTCAGAATCGCATCGCCCGGCTGTATCACTGCCCCGAGCGTGCTGACCTTCAGATCCTGGATCAGACCGCGCGTGGGCGCGGTCACCTCCAGGCGCTCCAGGCGGTCCGATTCCGCCGTCATGCGCTGGCGCACCTCGGCCAGTTCGGCACTCACCTCGCCGGCCTCGTCAAGGGCCTCGCGCCCCCGAGTGGCCTCAAGCTGGGCCAGGCGACTGCCGATTTCCTTCTGCCGCTGGGCGTTCAGGTCAAGCTGGTTGGTCAGTTCGGTGATCTGGCCGCCCATGTTCTCGACTTCCCGTTCGACCTCCAGGAAGTTCAGGCGCGAACCCAGCCCCTCGTTCATCAGTTCACGCCGCATCTCGCGCTGCTGGCTGACCAGGGCGACCTCGCGTCGCAGCGATTCGATCTTGTTCCTCAACAGCGCGGACTCCGCCGTGACGCTGTCGAGTTGGTCGCGCAACACTTGGCGCGCGGCCTCGTGCTCCTGGCGCTGGAACGCCAGGATCCGGCGCTGGGCCTGGACCAGATCGACATGAGCCGGACCGGCGAACGAAAAATCCGGCTCGCGACCCTCGGCGAAGGCGCGCAGTCGCTCTCCCTTCAGCCGCAGGGTCATGGCCCGCGTGACCAGGGTCTCGACGTCCGAACGCGCCTCCACCGGGTCCAGCCGGGCCAGAACCTGGCCGGCCTCCACGGTCTGTCCCTTCTCGACCAGGATCTCGCGCACGATGCCGCCTTCCTTGTGCTGGACGATCTGAAGGTCGGACGACGGCACCACGGTGCCGGCGGCGCGCGCCACCTCCTTGACCGTGGTCTGGCTGGCCCAGAACAGGAACGCCAGCACCAGCGCGCCGATCAGCACCAGCGCCATGCGGATCAAGGTCGATGGTCCGGATTCTTCCAGCACGATGGATTGCGCCAGGTGCCGAGCCTGGCGGCTGGCCTGGGTCGGGGCAGGAGCCTCGGCGCTCGCGCCTTTGCCCCGCATGGACTGGGTGTTCATCCCTGCTCCCCGTGGTTGGCTGCGAAACCGCTCAGATGCGATCCATGCTGATGCGCGGGCGCACCTCTTCGGCCGGCCCGGCCAATCTAAGATAACCCGATTCCATGACCAGAATCTTGTCGGCCAGAGCAAAATGGCTGGGCCGGTGGGTGATGATGAAGACCGTGGCATGGCCGCGCATGGCCCGCACCGTTGCCATGAAACGCTGGTCGCCGGCGAAGTCCAGGCCATTGACGGGTTCGTCGAACAGCATGACGGGCGACCGTCGCAGGTAGGCGCGCGCCAGGTTGAGTTGCTGTCGCAGCGAGGCGGTCAGCCGTTCCGAGCGGCTATCGCCGATGCGGGTTCCCATCCCCTCGGGCAGGGAGTCCACTTCCTCCAGCGCGCCGGCCTGGTCCAGCGCCCGGCGCAGGTCGGCGTCAGAGGCGGTCGGCTCCACCAGGCGCAGGTTCTGGGCGATGGTGCCATAGAAGAAGGTCGGCTGCTGCGGCACATAGGCGATGGCGTGGCGCAATTCGATGGGGTCGATCTGGCGGATGTCCTTGTCGTCGATGCGCAGGCCACCGGCCTGAACCCGATACAGCCCGGCGATCAGCTTGATGATGGTGGACTTGCCCGACCCGTTGGGGCCGGTGATCACGACCACCTCGCCCGGTTCGGCGACAAAGCTGACACCCACCAGCGCCGGGTCGGAGCCCGGGCTGTAGCGCAGCGAGACGCGCGAGAACACGATGCGGCCGGTCAGGCGGCGCAGGGGCTGGATCATGACGCGCGGGTCACGCTCCAGGGGAATGGTCATCAGGTTGTTGATCTGGCGGATGGAGGCGCGGATCTGCTCGAACCGCGACAATGACGTGTAGACCGTCTGCATGGGCGAAAGCACGCGCCAGACCAGGATCATGCAGGCGATCAGCGCGCCCGCCGTCATCGATCCGCCCAGGACGCCGGTCACGCCCAGCGCCATGGCCGTCACGCCAGAGCCGACCACCAGGATATGCGACAGCGTCTGCAACAGGTTCTGCGTCTGCGCCGTGCGGAAGCCGGCGAAGGCGGCCTTGGCGGAGATGTCGCGAAAGCGCTCCAGCCACACCGCCTCGGACCCGCCCTGCTTGAGGGCGCGCATCTTGGTGGTGGTCTCGACCAGGAACTCCTGGCGCCGGGCGCCGGTGCGCGCGGCCTCGGTCACGTTGCGGCGGACGATCGGATCCATGACCAGGCCCAGCACCACGAACAGGCCCAATGCGATCAGCGGCACGACCGCGATCCAGCCGCCCAGAATGGCCAGCACGATCACGTAAAGCAGCACAAACGGCAGTTCCATGAACGTATTGGCGAGCGGGCCGGTGAAGAACTCGCGCACCGACTCGAAATCCTTGATGCGGGCCACCTGGGCGCCGATGGTGGCACGTTCCGTGAAGGACGGCGGCAGGTACAGGATGCGCTGGAAAACGGCGTTGCCGACGATGGAATCCAGGCGCCCCCCGATATAGGCCAGCATGCGCGCCCTGAGCCCGCGCAACAGCACGTCGAAACCGATGGCCATCGCCACCCCGATGGCAAACCAGCCCAGCGTGTCCAGCGCGCGCGCCCCGACCACCTTGTCGTAGACGCCCATCACGAACAGCGGCGTGACCAGACCCAGCAGGTTCAGGACGAACGTCAGCCCCAGCATGCGCCAGACCAGACTCCGGAAGCGCTGCGTCATCTGGCCGAACCAGCCTATCCGCTGCTGCTGGGTCTGGCGCGGGTCCTCCGGCTCAAGCGGCGTGAAGAAATAGGCGGTGCCCGCGCGGCCGGGCCGGCGCACCGGTCCCTCGATCCGGGTGGCGCCGTCAAAGGCGACAACGGTGCGGCCCTGGATCATGGTGACCACCATGGCCGGACCGCGATCGGGCAGGAACAGGCAGGGCAGCAGACGCGGATCAATGCGCTTCAGCCGCGTGCGCGCGGGGCGACTGGAAAAATTCAGGTTGGCCATGGTGTTGCGCAGGCCGGTGATGTCAAGATCATCGGCGAAGTGCGGCAGCGCCTCGGCCACATGGCGGGGGTTGCCCATCCAGTTCAGTGCCTGAAGCAGCGGCACCAGACACGAGGCCAGGTCGCTGCGGGCGACGAACCCGCCCAGGGCGTCCTGAGTCAGCCGCTGCGGCCCGCTGTCCTCGGTCCGGCGGCGCCAGTCGTCGCGGTGCGAGCCCGGCGCGGGCGCGGCGCCGGCATCCGCAGTGGCGTCCGCAGTGGCATTCGACGGGGGGGGCGCACCGGTCATGACGACTGCCGTCCGGCCACGGCCGGGCTGCCGGCCACGCCGCCGCCGGATGCGGATGGCGTCACGGCGGGGGTTGGTGTCGTGGAGGCACCGGACACGGGGCGCGCACGCACGGTGCCCTCGGCCAGGTCGAACACCCGGTCGGCCATCTTCAGCAGCGACGGCCGGTGGCTCACCAGAACCAGCGTTCGGTCCCCCTTCAGGGCATCCAGGACACTCTTGATGTGGCCATCGCCGGCGCTGTCCACGGCCATGTTGGCCTCGTCGAACAGCACCACCCGCGGCCGCGGCAACAGTGCGCGGGCGATGGCGATACGCTGGCGGATGCCGCGCGGCAGCGTCTCGCCGGCGCTGTCGCCGACCAGGGTATCCCAGCCCAGCGGCAGGCTGGCGACGATCGGCCCCAGTCCCAGCGCCTCCGCCTCGGTGATGGCGGCCTCGGCCTGGGCAGGATCGAACATGGTGATGTTCTCCAGCATCGTGCCCCGGAACAGTTCGCCCTGTTGCGGCAGATAGGCGATGTGGCGCTTCAGCCGGCGCGGATCCAGCCCATCCAGCGACTGGCCATCCAACAGCACGCGCCCCTCGGCCGGCTTGAGCGCCCCGCTCATCAGGCCCAGCAGCGTGCTCTTGCCCGACCCGTTGCCACCGGCGATGCCGACGCATTCCCCCGCCTGTATGTCCATGGAAACATCGCTCAACACCGCCGGACCGTCGCCGGCGAAGCGGAACGCGACCGCCTCCAGGGTCAGGCGACCTTTCACCTGGCGCGGCTCCGGCAGGCCCGGTTCGGCCTCTGGCGCCATGGCGAAGACATCATGCAGGCGCCGGCGGGCCAGGCGGATGGTCTGGAACCGGGTCCAGACCCCCAGCGCCCGCTGGATGGGTTGCAACGAACGCCCGGCCAGCAGCGTGCACGCAGCCAGCGCGCCCACGCTCATGTCCTGAGTGACCACGATATAACTGCCGGCCCCCACCGTCGCCGCCATCGCCGCCTGCGAGAAGAAGGACCCCAGTCCCTGCGCGGCCGCGCTGGCCCGCGTGACCGCCTGGTTGGCGGCGCCGGACCCCTCCTGAAGGCGCTCATAGCGGCGCATCATCTGCGCTTCCATGGCCATGGATTTAAGCGTATGGGCGCCGCGCAGGACCTCGATGATGAAGTTGACACGGCGGTCATCCAGGCTCATGCGATCCTCGATGGCGCCGCGCAGGCGGTCGCCCAGCATAACGGCCAGGATCACGAAGGCGGTCAGCAGCCCCAACGGCACCAGCACCAGCCAGCCGCCCAGCAGCCAGATGATGCCCAGGAAAAGGGCGGCGAACGGCAGGTCGATCATCGACAGCAGCGACTGTCCGGCATAGAAGTCCTTGACCGTTCCCAGGGCGTTCAGACGCTCCAGATGAATGCCGCTGCCGGCAAGCTCGATGTCCTGAAGGGGGGCGTCCAGCAGGCGGCGCAGGGCGGCGACGCCGGCGTTGTGCTCGAAGCGCGCCGAGACCCAGCCGGTCAGGTAGGATCGGCCAAGCTTGAGCAGGCTTTCCAGAATCAGCGCAACGCCGATGCCCAGAACCAGCAACGCGAAAGTGCTGAGCGCGGCATTGGGCAGGATGCGGTTGTAGACCTGCAGCAGCACCAGCGGCAGCGCCAGCGCCAGCAGGTTCATGAACAGGCTGATCAGCACCAGTTCCGGCAGCACCCCCCGCAACGAGGAGTAGCGCCCGGGCGTCTCCACCGGACCATGCGGTCGCCCCTGTCCGTTGCCGCGCGCGCCCGGTTCGTGACGCGATGCCATGCCGAGCCTCCAGCCCCTCCCGTTCGGGAGTCCCCCTCGCATCCGGTCCCCCGGGACAATCCTCTGCCCGGTGGGCGCGCGCGACGCCCCCTGTCCGGACGCATTGGCCGCCACCGGCCCGAAAAGCCGCCCGGGAATCGGCGAAATCATATGGTTTTCCGGGACGGGTCGCAAGCGCACCCACAGCCTGGCTGACGCGGCGCGGCGAACCGGTCGCGGCGGCCGACGCAACGGCCCCGCTGCGAGACGCACACGGCCGCGCCGGGCGGGATCAGCCGCCCGCCAGCAGGGCGGCTTCCCGGGCCTCGACATCGTCCGGCACCGCACGCGGCCGACCCTCGCCGTCGATGGCGACGAAGACGAACGTGCCCTCCGTCACCCTCTCGCAATCCCCCACAGCGCCGCGTCGCGCCCAGGCCTCCACGCTCAGGGTCAGCGAGGTGCGTCCACGCCGCAGATAGCGGGTATAGCAGGTCAACTGGTCGCCGATGCGCAAGGGGCGATGGAAGACGAAGCCGTCCACCGCCACCGTGGCAACCCGTCCCCCCACCAGCAGGCGGGCATGGGTGCCGCCGGCCAGGTCCATCTGGCTCATGACCCAGCCGCCGAAGATGTCGCCGGCCGGATTGGTGTCGGCGGGCATGGCCACGGTTCGGATGGAGACCACCCCGGATGGCCGTTCGGGCTCTGCGGTGGCGGCGGACGAGGCTTTCGGGTCGGTCACGGCGAACGTCCTCTCGCGGGGGATGCTGACGTTCCGTCTATGCCCGATGACATGGCTGGCGTCCAGCGCGGGCCGCGACGCCGCCACACCCCGGCGGAGCGAAGCGGGGAGGCCAGCGCGCGCGAAGCCGAAACGCAACGCCCCCGCGCACCATCCGGCGCACGGGGGCGTCACGAACACTCCGGCTGGTCCGTCCCGATTTCGCCGATCCGGGCCGCCGGGTCAGGACAAGTCTTCAACCGGGAAGCTGGCGTTGAAGTCCTTCAGCGCGGCACGATAGCGCGCGCTGGTCTCGGCGTCGCCCTGACGCTCGGCCTTTTCGGCAGCGCGATCGAGCACCTCGGCGATGGTCTGGCACCCCTTGGGCTGCCGAAGGGTCATCTCGGTCCAGGCCGCCGCGAGCATTGGAAGAAGATCCTCGCTTTCGGCGATCGCGGTGACATAGGACGACGTCGATGCGGTCACGGCCTTGATACGCTCTGGATCCAGTCTCATGGTCCCGCCTCCTGTCTTGGCGCGAGCCGCGCCCCTGTTCCGCGACAACCGCCGTGCTGATCGTGTCAAACCCCCTGTTCGCCGTGGGCAACCCTGCTCTGCTCACGCACGAGAATGCGTTCCAGCCGATCGGCTGTCTCATGATCCCCGCGCAGGCGGGCCTCGCCCGCGTGTTCGGAGAGAACCTCCACCACATGACGCCATCCCGTCGGCGTGCTGACCTCTCTGGCGACCCATTCAGCCGCAACCACCGTTGGCAGATGCTCGAAGGCCGCCAGGGCCTCGACCTCGTCCGCGTCCATGCCACAAAACGCGATACAGTCCTCAATCGTCAACATGGCGTGGCCCTCGCGCAGTCTGGCGTCAGCGGGTCACCCTGAACAGCGGCCGCCGGGTGCGGCGCGGGCGTCCACCTCCTGTCGTGGCTCCGTCGGGGCCAAAGCCCAATGCCACGGTTATCACAGGACTATAACATTTATGTCGCTGCATTGCAAAAATAGGGGCCGGATCGGCAGCAACAGGCATACTTCGACCAAAATGAGCAAAAGAACCATACTTGTTCCGTTAGACGCATGGATCGGCCGGCACTGCATCCTTCGTGACGATTCTATGCGCGCCATGGGTTTCTTTGGCATGGTATCAGTGGCACCGCATCGCGCCAGAAGAAGGGGCTCGACCCCCGCCATTCGGCGCAGGGCCTAAGCTCTTCGATGCGCTGCGCTGCGTTCTTGCGCGGGCGCGCCCGGGATGGTCATTGGATGGAATTCAAATGAGCCCGGTCGGCGTTCCGGCGGGCCGGGCCGCTCGTGACCGGTCAGGACCCGAACCGCCCGGACGGGTCCCCGGACGGCACCGCCGGATGAACCGACGCCATCTTCCGGCCAACGGCCGCGCGGCGCGACCCGTCAGGATGCCGCCGCCCGGGCCTGGGCCGCCGCCGCCTCGCGTCCGGCATCGAAGGCGCGCTCGTTCAGCGCGGCCAGGGCCGGCCGGCGCGCCTGGAACCGGGCCAGCATAGCCGCCCGCAGGGAGTCGGCCGACAGCGGCAGGCGATCGGCCGTCGCGCCCAGCATGACGGTATTCATAAGCCGATGATCGCCCAACGACTCGGCGATGTCGCGTGCCGCCACCGCCACCGGATCAAATCCGCGCGCGCGCATCGCGCCCAATGGATCGTCCGGATAGCTGAACAGGCCCTGATGCACCACCGGCGGCTTGACCCGCAGCGCGTTGACCACGAGTTGCCCCCCGGCGCGAAGCTGCCCG
>CAYFTQ010000016.1:0-14601 GCA_964346035.1 uncultured Roseospira sp.
GGCCACAACACCAACGTCGGCGACGAGGGCGGCTTCGCCCCCGGCCTGAAAAGCGCCGACGAGGCCCTGGGCTTCATCATGAAGTCGATCGAGGCCGCCGGCTACAAGCCCGGTGATGACATTATGCTGGCGCTGGATGCCGCCTCCAGCGAGTTCTACAAGGATGGCAAGTACGTCCTGGAAGGCGAGGGCAAGACTCTGGATGCCGCCGGTATCGTGGAGTACTACGCCGACTTGTGCGCCCGCTATCCCATCCTGTCGATCGAGGACGGTTGCGCCGAAGACGACTGGGACGGCTGGAAGCTGATGACCGACAAGCTGGGCGGATCGGTGCAACTGGTCGGCGACGACCTGTTCGTCACCAATCCGCTGCGCCTGGCGGACGGTATCAAGCGCGGCGTGGCCAACTCCATCCTGGTCAAGGTCAACCAGATCGGCACCCTGACCGAAACCCTGCGCGCGGTCGAGATGGCCCACAAGGCCGGCTATACCGCCGTGCTGTCACACCGCTCCGGCGAGACCGAGGACAGCACCATCGCCGATATTGCGGTCGCCACCAACTGCGGCCAGATCAAGACCGGTTCGCTGTCGCGCTCCGACCGCATCGCCAAGTACAACCAGCTCATCCGCATCGAGGAGGAACTTGGCCCGGCGGCGACCTACCACGGCACCGGCGTGCTGCGCGGTTAGGGCGGAATTGCACCGGCCGGCCACCGAAACGGCCATCCTTTTCAGTGGCCGGTATAAGACCAGCGGCGGGAGAGTGTGACTCTGCCGCCGAACGGCAGCGGGCCGGCTAGGGACTCCAACGGTCATCGTCAGATGCCGTTGGCTTAAGACCCCGATGCAAGGGGGACGGGGCGTGCCCCGTCCCCACCGCACCAGGCGGGCCGCAGATCAGTTCGTCTTGCAGGTCTTGAAGCCGAACGGCAGGTAGGCCGGGCACCAGCCGATCAGGGCCGTGGCCAGCGGCACGACGCCGATCCAGCCCCAGGGGTTCAGCACGGACGGCCACAGGAACACGCCCGCGATCAGGGCCACACCGATGACAATGCGGATAATGCGGTCGATACCGCCAACGTTCTTGGTCATGACAGCTCACTCCCTCGCCTTGGGTTGGGTGAACAGCGGAGCGGTCCCCGCCGATAGGTCATCCCTTAGCATTCGGTGGCGCGACGGTCGGTAACTTAGTCACACATCGGATCTCAGATCTGTGTCAGCGCGCATTTCCTCGTTCGGAGCGAATCAGCGTGCCAAATCGAACGCGCCGCGCGAATCCGATTTGGCACGATCCGTTTTCGCCTATTTATCGCTGGTATCCACGCCCAGCAGCTTATAGGCGTAGCAGGTCCCCAGAAGGCCGGTGACCAACGGAATGATGCCGATCCAGCCGACTGCGGCACCGGGGGCATTGCTGAGCACGGCCAGACCGATCAGCACGACACCAAGGAAAACGCGCCCGAAGCGGTCCCATGTGCCGACGTTGCGCGGCAGGGAGCAGGAACAATTGAGGCCAAGCGTGTCCATGAAACCTCTCCTTCAACAATGTAAACCGGCCTGACCCAGGTCCTAGCCGGTGGGGGTGACCCCATCTCTGAGCACGATCCGGCGCAGCCCGACCGAATCGACGACCCTGACCCGCCCACGCGCGGCATCAAGCCAGCCCGCGCGCTCGAACTCCTTGATTTGGCGGCTGATGACCTCGCGCGCCGTCCCGAGTTCGGTGGCCATGTCCATGTGGGTCGCGACAACGATTCCGCTGTTGTCGGCGCGGGTCAAGAGAAGCTGCGCAAGGCGGGCGTCGATGCGGCCGAAGGCGACGGCGTCTATCAGCATCAGCAGGTCGCTCACTCGCATGGCGTAGGCGGAAAACACGAAGCGGCGGAACACCGCCGAGTCCGCCAGAAGGTCATGGAAGGCCGCGCCCGAGACCGTGGCCGCGAGGACATCGGACTCGGCCACACCCTCGGCGCCGTAGGGCAGGGCCGCCATAAGGGCGTTGGTGGTCAAGACGCAGGTCTGCCCCGGCTCGACCCGATAGAGCACGATCTGGCGTCCCCCGACCGAGACCTTCTGAACGCGGATGCAACCCTCCAGGACCAGGGTGTAGGCCACGCATGCGGCGCCATCGCGGAACAGTACGGTGCCGGATGGTGCCCGCGCCAGAGTCGCGCTGTCGGCAAGGCGCCGTCGCGACGCCGCGTCCAGCCCGGCCAGCGCCGGAAAGGCGGCCAGCAGGCGGGTCAGGACCGCCGCCTCGGCGGAGACGGAAGGGGGTGCAGACGACGGGCTCATGGCCGGCGCAGTCTGCCGGCGCGCGCGCCTCAAGCCAAGCGAAAGCGGACCTGGCCTGGCCGGCCGCGATGCCATACGGTTCATCCACCTCGTCACTATCCCGGACCCGCTGCCGTGCCCGTTGCCACCCGCGCGTTCTCCCACGACCACACAGAGGTGGCCCAGGCCCTGAATACCCTGGCGGTCCCGCACGTCAATGCGCTCGACGCCCCGGCGCTGGCGCGCCTGCGGGACTGGGCCACGGTGGCCCGGGTCGCTCCGGGACCGGACGGGACGGTGCTTGGCTTCGTGCTCGCGCTGCCGGCCGGCCTGCCCTACGACAGCGCGAACTATCGCTGGGTGGCGGCGCGCCATCGCCGATTCCTTTACGTGGACCGGGTGGTGGTGGCGCCGGCGGCGCGCGGGCGCGGGGTTGGCCGCGCGCTGTATGCCGCCGTGCTGCGTCAGGCGCGCGAGGGCAGGGACGGTCGTGTTGTGTGCGAGGTCAACGAGCGTCCGCCCAACCCGGGTTCGCTGGCGTTTCACGCTGCGCTGGGGTTTCGAGAGATCGGGCGGCTGGACCACGGCCCCGACGACAAGGCCGTCATCTTTCTGGAGCATCGCCTGGAGGGGCAGGTCTGATTACACGCTTTTACTGGTTGTCGTCAGCAGGCCGCCAATGGCGATAAAGGTTGATCCGGTCACCCGGTTGAACCAGCGCCCGGAGCGCGCCAGCCAGGGCGTCAGGCGGCGCGCGGTGCCGGCCAGGATCAGTTCATAGCCGAATTCAATGGCGCCGAAGGTGCCGGCCAGGACCAGGAACTGCACCCACAGCGCCACGCCGGGCGTCATGAACTGGGGCAGGAAGGCGGTGAAAAAGATCAGCACCTTGGGGTTGGAGACCGCGACCAGAAAGCCCTGGACGAACAGCCGTCCGGGCCGGGTCCGGCGGGCGAGCGCGGGGTCGGCGCCCGC
Organism: uncultured Roseospira sp.; assembly: GCA_964346035.1. Taxonomy (GTDB): domain Bacteria; phylum Pseudomonadota; class Alphaproteobacteria; order Rhodospirillales; family Rhodospirillaceae; genus Rhodospira. The sequence continues at coordinate 3,250 of CAYFTQ010000016.1, forward strand.
GTCGGGACTTTCCAGGGTGGGCGGCGGCGCCCGCCACAGTCGGATGCCCAGCCAGATCAGATAGCCCGCGCCGATCCACTTGGCCAAGGTAAATGCCTGTTCGGACGCCGCCATCAGCGCCCCCAGCCCGGCCAGCGAGGCGCCGATCAGAACCAGAAAGCCGGCCATGGCCCCCGCCGCCGTGACCGCCGTTCGCCGGGCGCCGAAGCGCGCGCCGTGCGTCAGCGCCAGCAGGCCGTTGGGGCCGGGCGTCAGGCTCAGGCCAATACAGGCGGCGACATAAACAAGCCAGAGTTCAAAGGACATGGGGCAGGGGCCTTTCGGGCGGGACGGGCAGACCGGGAGAGTCTGCCCTGCCGCCATTCCCTGTCAACGCGATACGGCGGTGGTCACCTCTGCCCATCGGCCATCGGCGCGGCTGAAGGCCTGCATGGCGGCGGTCTCGAACTCCGTGCCGGTCCAGGCGCGGGTTTCCACCGCCAGCCCGGGCGGGTGCGTCTCCAGCCGCACCAGGTTGTAGCCGTTGCCCTCGCCGCGCAGCCGGGTCGAGGTCGCGCTGCCGGCCTGGATCAGCACCATCGGCCGGGCCGGCGCGCCGGGTGTCGGGTCGGGCACGGCCGCCAGGGCGGCATGGGTGCGGTGCAGATGGCCGCTCAACAGCACGTCCACATGGGCGCGGGCGAAGGCGCCCAGCGCGCGCTCAGCGTGGAACAGGGTTGGTCGGCCCATGTGTCCGGGCGGCGAGACCAGCGGGTGGTGGGTGACGACCAGCCTTAGCCCGCTTTCGGCCCGCACCGCCCCGGCCAGGGTCTGGGCGGCGCGCTCCAGTTGGGTCCGGTTGAGGCTACCGAAGGCCCAGTTCCAGTGGCGCACCGCGCGCCGGGCCGTGTTCAGGCCCAGAACAGCGACATCGCCATCGACGACCAGCGGGAACAGCTCGTCCGAGATATGGCGCGTGAATCGTCGGTAGGGCTTCAGGAACCGGCTTGCCAGGTTGAAGGCCGGCACGTCGTGATTGCCCGGCACCACCAGCGCCGGTCGCGCCACCCGGTCCAGGAAGGCGCGCGCCTCCAGGAACTCGTGATGGCGGCCGCGCTGGGTCAGATCGCCGCTGACGATCACCAGGTCCGGCGCCCGGGTGGCCAGGTCGGCCTCCAGGGCCGCCACGACGGCGCGGTCGAGACGGCCGAAGTGCAGGTCCGACAGGTGGGCGAGAAGGCGCACGGTACGTCCCCCTTCATCGGCGGGTGGGATGGTCGGGCCGAGCAACCGGGGACGGGGGTTCGCCGGGGGCGCCCGCCAGCCGTGCCCGCGCCGCCCCCTCCACATGGGCCAGCACGGGCACCGCTTCCGCGGGGACCCAGACGCGCAGGGCCGCCGGTTCGATCCGGAACGACGAGCGGCGCGGCAGAAGCGTGACCTCGCCGTCCACCGTGGCCCGCAGGACGCGCCGGCGTACCTTAACCACCAGCCGGCGCACGTGCGCGGTGCTCAGGTCGGAGTCCCGGGGCCAGCTGGGCGAGGCTAGCACGGAGACGGCGAACCGCAGCCATTGCGCCAGCGACCGGTGACGCATGACGTACAGTGCCAGTTCTCCCCGTCCCAGGCTGTCGCGACGCACCAGCAGACCCGGGTGCGCGGCATAGGCGTTGTCGGCGACGATCATTGCATGGGCGCGTACGCGCTCGATGCCGCGATCGGTCGCCACCACGGCGCGCAAACCCCGCCGCCCGAGGCCCACCCGCAGAAGCCGCCCCAGCAGACGCGCCCACAGCAGCGGGGTCATGGTGCCGCGAAAGTGCTCGCGTTGGCGCGCCAGGTCGGCGAACCGGCCCAGCAGGACGTTGTTCAGGAACAGGCGATCGTTGACCCGTCCGACGTCGATACGGCCGATCACGCCCTCGGCCAGGGCGGCGACGGCGGCCTCCGGGTCCTCCGGCATGAGCAGGTCACGCGCCAGCAGGTTCGCGGTGCCCAGGGGCAGAACGGCCAGCGCCGGCCCCTCGTGGTCCGGGCGGGCGCGCAAGACCTGTGCGACGGCGGCCAGCGTGCCGTCGCCGCCGGCCACCAGTAGCGCCGCCGCGCCCTCACGAGCCGCGTCGTCGGCCAGCGCGGCCAGATCGCCGGCCCGGCCCAGGGCCGCCTCGGCCGCCAGTCCGTGCCGCTCCAGGGCTGCCACCACCCGTTCGGCGAGGGCGGACGGCGCCTCCGGCTGGCCGACGAAGGCGCCGGCGGCACTGTTGATCAGAACAAGGATGCGTCCGGCACCGATCATGGCCGTACCTCCGCGATCGCGGCCGGGTCAAGGAACAGCGGCCGGGTGACGGCGCGGTCCCCGTGCAGGCCCAGAACGGCGAGCGTCCCGGCTCGGGCATTGGTCTCCACCGCCAGCCGGGTCGCGGACCACACCAGCGGCGGGCGCAGCCAGGCGAAGGGCTGCTCCGGCGTCGGTGCGCCGATGGCCACGGCCCGCGTCATCGCCTGCCAGCGGCCATGGCTGTCGCGCCCGCGCGGGTGGCAGGGGATATCCTGGCGCCAATGGTTGGCGGCCACCGCCGGATGCTGGCGGATGCGGGTGCCGGTGATGTCCTTTTCCAGCGTCCAGGCGTGCGCCGGGTCGGTCCCGGCCAGGGTCAGGATGCATGGCACGCAGACCGGCGTCTCGCGCAGGCGGTGCAGGGCGGCGACGGCGTCGGGTTCCTGCTCCAGGACCTGGCGCAGCAGGTGGTCGGGAGGCGGCGCGGTGTCGCGCCAGACCCGGCGTCGGTCGCCCAGCCAGCGCCAGGGGCGCAGGCCGGGGCCGCTGATCGGCGCTTGGTTGAGCGCGACCGCGAACCGGCCCGGCGCCATTCCTGTCAGCACGCCGGCATAGCCGGGCCAGGTCACCGCCAGCACCGCGCCCGCAGGGCCGCGCAGGCGCGCCACCACCAGCGCTGTGCCCAGGCCGGTCATGGGCCAGTCCAGGGTTCGCAGCAGTGTGACCCCGCCGCGGCGCCGGTCCGGCACCGCCGCCGCCGTGCAGGCCCACTGGTGCGACAGGTTGAGCGCCAGCCCGCCGGGGCCGTCCAGCGCCGCCGCCACGTGCCGCACCTCGTCACCATAGGGTGTGGTGTTGCGCGCCAGCCAGCGCGCGCACAGCGTGTCGGCCAACCGCAGCAGGGGCGGGGTATAGGTCCGCCGGGCGGTGGCCAGCAGGACCTCGACGCGCTCGCGCGCGGCGGCCAGCAGCGCCGCTGCGCCGCCATTCCCGACGTCCAGCACCGGGATTGAAGGCAGGTCGGCGTGGGGCGGAGGCACGACCACGGCGGCAGCGGGGCGACCTGGGGCGGACATGCGCCTGGCTCCTTGAAGGGTGCGACGGCACGGCCATCGCGATGACGCCATGCCTGTGGACAGGGCAGTCTTCCCTTGCATGAAGGCTGTTTCGCCTGTCAACGCAAGTGAAACCGGACGGTCGGCGCGCCCCTTGGCCCGCCCGATCGCATCGGGCACAATGAGCCCAACACGAACGCCGCGCTGCGGAAGGCGCGGCCATCAACAAATCCGACCGGGAGGACCACCGTGACCGAACCCCTCTGGACGCCGACCGCCAAGACCATCGCCAACAGCAACATGGCCGCTTTCATGGCCCGGGTGAACGCCGACCAGGGCCTGAACCTGGGAGACTATGAATCGCTGTGGCGCTGGTCGGTGGACCAACCCGCGCCGTTCTGGTCGGCCGTGTGGGACTTCTGCGGCCTGATCGGCGACAAGGGTGACGTGGTGGTGGACGATCCCGACCGCATGCCCGGGGCGCGCTGGTTCCCGAACGGATCCATCAACGTCGCCCGCAACCTGCTGCGGCCGGACTGGGACCCGGATGCCGAAGCGCTGGTGTTCTGGGGCGAGACGAGTGTCAAGCGGCGCATGACCTATCGGGAGGTGTGGAACGCGGTTTCGCGGGTCCAGCAGGCTCTCATTGAAATGGGTATCCGAAAGGGCGACCGGGTCGCCGGCTATATGCCGAACATGCCGGAGACGGTGATCGGCATGCTGGCCTGCGCCGGCATCGGCGCTATCTGGTCCACGGCTTCGCCGGATTTCGGCGTCCAGGGTGTGCTGGACCGCTTCGGCCAGATCGAACCCAAGGTGCTGTTCGCCGCCGAGGGATATTTCTACAACGGCAAGGCTCACGACTGCCTGGAGAAGGTGGCCGCCATCGTGGAACGCATGCCCTCGGTCGAGCGCGCGGTGATCGTGCCGTATACCCGCGATGATGCAAACATCTCTGGCGTGCGTGGGGCCATGTGGTGGGGCGACTTCGTGGCGCCGCACGATGCCGGCGACATCCGTTTCGACGATCTGCCGTTCGATACTCCGCTGTACATCATGTACTCATCGGGCACCACCGGCGTGCCCAAGTGCATCGTGCATGGCCAGGGCGGGACACTGATTCAGCAGGCCAAGGAGCATGTCCTGCATTGCGACGTGAAGCCGGGCGACCGGGTGTTTTATTTCACCACCTGCGGCTGGATGATGTGGAACTGGCTGGTCGCCGCCCTGGCCGCCCGCGCCACCCTGCTGCTGTACGACGGCAGCCCGGGCTATCCCTCGGGCAACATCCTGTTCGACTACGCCGACACGGAGCGCATGACCCTGTTCGGCACCTCGGCCAAGTGGATCGACGCCATCAAGAAGGCCGACCTGGCGCCGATAGAGACGCACGATCTGTCCAGCGTGCGGGCCATCGCCTCCACCGGCTCGCCCCTGGTGCCGGAGTCGTTCGACTACGTCTACGAGTCGGTCAAGCGCGACGTGCAGCTCTCGTCCATCTCGGGTGGTACCGATATTCTGTCATGCTTCATGCTGGGCAGCCCGATCAGCCCGGTCTGGCGGGGCGAGATCCAGAAGCGCGGTTTGGGCATGAAGACCGAAGTGTTCAACGAGGACGGCCAGTCGGTCCAGGGCGAAAAAGGCGAACTGGTCTGCACGCGCGCCTTTCCCTCGGTTCCGGTCGGGTTCTGGAACGACCCCGAGGACCGCAAGTTCAAGGGCGCCTACTTCGAGCGATTCCCCGGCGTGTGGACCCACGGCGACTGGGTGGAACTGACGGAGCACGGCGGCTTCGTCGTCCATGGCCGCTCCGATGCCACCTTGAACCCCGGCGGCGTGCGCATCGGTACGGCCGAGATCTATCGCCAGGTGGAGCGCCTGGACGAGGTGGTCGAGGCTCTGGTGATCGGCCAGGAATGGGACGATGACGTGCGCGTGGTGTTGTTCGTGCGCCTGCGCGACGGGCTCGTGCTCGACGACTCCCTGATCGACCGCGTCAAAAAACAGATCCGAACCAACTGCACACCCCGCCATGTGCCGGCAAAGGTGGTGCAGGTGACCGACATCCCGCGCACCAAGTCCAACAAGATCGTCGAACTGGCGGTGCGCGAGGTGGTTCACGGCCGCCCGGTCAGGAACAAGGAAGCGCTGGCCAACCCGGAAGCCCTGGACGAATACGCCGCCCGCCCCGAGCTGTCCGAGTGACCCCGGCGGCCGGCATCACGCCGGCCGACGAACATGCCCCGGCCGGCGCTGGCGCCGGCGCCGGGAACGGCGGGGACGCCCGCCGGTGTCGTCGCTGCGGCGTTCGATCAGGCCCGTCACCAGACTCATCAGAGCGGGTATGATGATGAGCGTGAGCAGGGCCGACATGGCCAGTCCGCCCAGCACGACCGTTCCCAGGCCGCGATACAACTCGGATCCGGCCCCGGGGAACAGCACCAGCGGCGACATGCCCATGATGCTGGTCAGGGTGGACATGAAGATGGGACGGACCCGGTTGGCGGTGGCCTGGCGGATGGCATCGCCGGCCGAAAGTCCTTCCTGACGCAGGCCGTGCAGCGTCTGGTCCACAAGCAGGATGGCGTTGTTGACCACGATGCCGATCAGGATCACGAACCCCATCATGGTCAGCATGTCCAGCGGCTGATAGCTGACCGTGTTCAGCAGCCCCAGCGCGACCACGGCCCCGGCCGAGGCCAGCGGTACCGTGATCATGATCACCAGGGGATAAAAGAAGTTCTCGAACAGCACTGCCATGACCAGATAAACGATCACCAACGCGAGCAGAAGCTGCCAGACCATGGCGTTCCAGGCTTCGGTCAGCTTGTCGGCGGTGCCGGAAAGCGATAGCGAAACATCAGGCGGCAGGCCCTCGACCTGTAATTGCCCGATGACGTCGTCCTCGATGATCTCCATGGCCCGTTCCAGCGCGATAGCCTGTGACGGCCGGATCTGGAGCGTGACCGTGCGCGCGCGCTCCAGGTGACGGATGGAGGTCGGTCCGGCCGTCACCACCACCTCACCCAGCGCGGCCACCGGCAGGATGGTACCGGACTCCGTCACCACCGGCAGCCAGCCGATGTCCTGCGTTCTGTCGGTGTCGGTGTCGCGCCCGGCCAGCACCAGGTCGATGCGTTCGCCGCCGATGGTGATCTCGTCCACGCGCAGGCCATCGTTGAAGGCGTCCACCGTCTGCCCGAAGGTGCGCACCGAAACCCCGTTGTCGGCCAGCTTCAGCAGGTCGGGAAAGACCCGCACCTCGGGCGCGCCCAGTTCCAGCCCGGGCAGCGGGCGCATCTGATTGCCCTGGTCGCGCGGCAGCACCTCGCCGACCTTGCCGGCGGCGCGCAGGGCAACGCCCAGGATGGTCTCCAGGTCGGCGCCCGAGATGTCCAGGTTGACGGCGCGCGCGCCACCGACCGAGCGGCCGAAGGGCGACGGCTGCGAGACGAAGCCGAAGGTGCCGGGCTCCGCGAACACAGGTCCGCGCAGGATGGGGATCAACTCTCTGGCGCGTTCCGGATCCAGGGCGGCGGCGCCGATGAAGGCGCGTGTCTCCAGGGCCACGAAAAAGAAGTTGCTGATCGCCGGCGGCGCGTCCGCGCCCTCGTCCTGGCCCTGGCCCCCGAACAGACCCCCGAACAGATCCCCGAACAGACCCCCGACGCCGTCGATCATGCCCGACAGCGGGCCGCCTGTCTCTTCGTTCCGGCGCTCGGCCGGGGCTTCCAGCCCGTGGCGGACGGCGCCTTCGCGCTCCGACCACAGCGGGCGCACGGCATCCTCGATGGACCGGCCAATGGCCGTGGTGGTGTCCAGATTATAGCCCGGCGGCGGCAGGATGACGCCGAACACCAGGTTTCGGTTGCCTTCCGGCAGGTATTCCAGCTTGGGCAGGAACGACCACGACACGAAGCCCGCCGCCCCGGTGACGGCCACCACCACCACAAGGCTGAGCAGGCGGCTTTTCACCATGCGGTCGGTCAGCCCGGTGATGGCCCACATGAAGGCGCGCCCGAAGTGGTCGAGGCCGGGCAGGCGCATCGACTTTGACGGACGGCCATCGTCCTGGCGCCTGACCCGTCCCAGCAGGCGCCGCGACAGGGCCGGGATTACGGTCACCGCGACCAGAAGCGACAGCATCACGGCGACCGAGATGGCGACCGCGATGTCGCGGAAGAGCTGGCCGACCTCCTGCTCCATGGTCAGGATGGGAATGAACACCATGACCGTTGTCAGGGCCGAGACCAGGATTGCTCCCCACACCTGGCGCGCGCCCTGATAGGCGGCGGCGGCGCGGCTGTGGCCCTGCTCGCGCAGGCGATAGATGTTCTCCAGCACCACGATCGCGGCATCGACCACCATGCCGACGGCGAACGCGATTCCGGCCAGCGAGATGACGTTCAGCGAGCGCCCCATCGCGGCCATGCCGACAAAGGCTCCGATGACCGAGACCGGAATCCCCAAACTGATGATGACCGTGGGGCCAAGGGCGCGCAGGAAGATCAGCAGCACGGCGGCGGCCAGCGCGCCGCCTATGTAAATGTTGGAGATCACCAGGTCGATGGCAGCGTTGATGTAGACCGTTTCGTCATAGACCTGCCCCAGCACCAGGCCGTTGTCGGCCAGCGCGCCGGTATTCAACTCGGCCACGGCCCGGCGCAAGCCCGCCATGGTCTCGATGACGTTGGCGCCGGTCTCGCGCACCGCGTTCATGGCCAGAGCCGGCTCGCCGCGATAGCGGATGCGGGCGCGCTGGTCGGTGTAGGCGAAGCCGACCTCGGCCACATCGCCGACCGTCACCCGCGCCAGTCCGCCGTCACCCGATCCGGCAGCGGAGCGGACCACGACGTCGGCGACGTCCTCGGGCTCCTCGAAACGCCCCTCGACGCGCACCACGTAGCGGCGCTTGCCCTCCTCGACATCGCCGGCCGACAGCGACACGTTGGCGGCGCGCAGGGCGGCCACCACCTCGGGCACCGTCAGGCGGTACTTCGACAGGCTGACGGGGTCGACCACCACTCGCAGTTCCCTGTCGCTGCCGCCGAAGTAGTTCAGGCGCGAGACGCCCTCGACCCGTTCCAGCCGGTCGCGCACGACGTCATCGACCAGATCGCCAAAGTGATGAATGGGGGTCTCGTTGCCGGGCAGGCGGCGCAGCGTCAGCCAGGCGATGGGCTGATCGTCGGACCCCGATGTCTCAAGGGTCGGTTCGTTGGCCTCCTCGGGATAGCTTGAGACCTGATCGAGCCGGTTGGCGACCAGCAGCAGGGCGCGGTCCATGTTCTGGCCGGTGGCGAATTCCAGCGTAACCTCGGCCCGGCCGGTGCTCGATTCGCTGGTCATCTCGCGCACGCCTTCCAGGCCCTTGAGAACCTCTTCCTGGCGGTTGACGATCTCGCGCTCGACCTCGGCCGGGGCCGCGCCAGGCCAGTCCGTGTTCACGGTGATGACCGGCTGGCGCACGTCCGGCGTCATCTGAATGGGGATTTCGACCAGCGCGACCAGGCCGAACATGACCACCATCAGCACGGCCGCGATGACGGCCGTCGGGCGAGCAATGGCGAGCCGGATCAGATCCATGCCGGATACTCCTGGGCTTTCGGGCCGGCGGCGTGCGCTGTCACTCGCCGGCCCCTGCGTCGCTGGCACCCTGCGCGCTGGGCGGCACCGTTTCCTTGACCGGCTGGCCGGGACGCAGGCGCTCGTTGCCGCGTGTCACGACGGTTTCACCCGCTTGCAGGCCGTCCAGCACCGTGAACGCGCCGCCCACGGCGGCGCCGATGTCCAGCGGGCGCGGCTGGGCCACGCCGTCCTTGACCACGAACACCATGTTGCCGGTCGGCTTGTTGATGACCGCGTCCTTGGGTACCGCCAGGACCGAGCGTTCCGGACCGTCCGGCACCAGCACGGTGACGCTCTGGCCGGCCGCCAGGACTGGCGTGCGGGGGGCGCCCCCTGGCAGGGCGAAGCGCGCCGGGCGTGTGCGTGTGCGCGCGTTTTCCGATGGCACGATGGCGCGCACCGTGGCGGTCACCTCGGTGTCGGCATCAAGGCGCACGGTCACGCCGCCGCCTTCGGTGACGCCGCCGACCAGATCGAAGGGAATGTCGGCCTCGACCTCCAGGTCCCGGTTGTTGAGCAGGCTGACGACCGGATCGCCACGACCGACGAAGGCGCCAACCTCCGTATGACGGTCGGTCACGATGCCGGGATAGGGCGCGGTTATGACCGCATCGCGGACAGCGACGTCCGCCAGGGACATGCGGCTGTCGGCGATGGACAGCGCCGCCTGGGCGACCGAGACGGCATGGCTTGCCCCGGTGACCTCCTCACGCTTGTCGTCATAGCGCGCCTGGCTGAAGGCGGCCGAGCGGCGCAGGCTTTCCAGGCGCTGCAACTCCTGCTGGGCCAGGGCCAGCCGTGATCGCGCCTCCTTGAGTTGGGCGATACGCTGCTGGACCTCGCCGCTGGCCAGGGCGAGGTCGAGCGAGGCTCGCTCGGTGTCCAGCCGCACCAGCATGGCGCCGGCCTCCACGGCATCGCCGACCTCGACCAGGAATTCCTTCACGGCGCCGGCCACCTGGGCCGCCACCGGACCAGCCTGGCGCGCCACCAGGCGCCCCACGACGGGCACCGTCTGGCGCGCCGAAACCTCGCCCACCTCGGCCACGCCGACCGGGGTGGCCGGGGGACCGTTGTCGCCCTGCTGGGCTGGCGCGGCGGCGGACCAGATGATGACCGCGACCAGCGCCAGCGCCGCAACCACGGCGCCGCGCAGGCCGGGACGGGATCGAATGCCGGATGGCATCGTGGGATTCGGCATGACGCTGGACCTTTGATCCTGGAAGGCGGGTGATCCTGGAAGGCGGGTGGTCCTGGAAGGCGGGGCGGGACCCGGGTGCGCGCCACAGCACAACCGACGAGGCCCGGTTGCGACCTGGCCCGTCAGGGCGTTATACGCCCGTACCCGACAAACGGGTCAAGCGCATGCGGTCCTCAGGGCTGGCCGGCCGGCGCCGCACGCGGGCGCGTACCCCCCGAAAAAAAAGGCGTTGCGGGCGCGCCGGGAGCGGTGCGACAACGAATCGTCAGACGAGGGGAACCGCGCCGATGGTCACGCTGTACGTGTCTCACCATGCCTGTATCGAGCACGATACCGGGGACTTCCACCCGGAATGCGGCGACCGCCTGCGCGCCGTCCAGCGCGTGCTGGAGGGCGAGGACTTCATGCTGCTGCATCGTCAGGAGGCCCCGGCGGCCACCGACGAGCAGCTTCTTCGGGCGCACACGGCCCTTCACCTGGAGCGGACCTTTGCCGCCATTCCGGACGAGGGGTTCCGCCACATCGACGGCGATACCCTGGTCTCGCCGGGCTCGGCAGAGGCCGCCCGGCGTTCCGCCGGCGGCGTCATCGTGGCCGTCGATGCCATCATGCGCGGCGAGGTCACCTCAGCCTTCTGCGCCGGCCGCCCGCCCGGTCACCATGCCGAGGCGGAACGGGCCATGGGCTTCTGCCTGTTCAACAACGCCGCCGTCGGCGCCCTGCACGCGCGGGCCGAGTACGGCGTGCGGCGGATCGCCGTGTTTGACTGGGACGTTCACCACGGCAACGGCACCCAGGACATCTTTCAGGCCGATCCGGAGCTTTTCTATGCCTCGACGCACGAGGCCGGGAACTTCCCCAACACCGGCTTCGCAAAGGAACGCGGCGTCGCCGACAACATCGTCAACTGTCCGCTGGCCCCCGGCACCACGGGGGACGCCTTCCGCGCCGCAGTGGAACAGGCCATAGAACCGGCCATGCGGGCCTTTGGCCCCGATCTGGTGATGATCTCGGCCGGCTTTGACGGTCACGCCCACGATCCGCTCGCCCACATGCGGCTTCAGGTGTCGGACTACGTCTGGGCCACCGAACGCATGATGGCCATCGCCGACGACCATTGCGAGGGCCGCCTGATCTCGGTGCTGGAGGGCGGCTAGGACCTGCCGTCGCTGGCCGCGTGCGTGCAGGCCCATGTCCGGACGTTGATGGGG
>CAYFTQ010000017.1:0-7108 GCA_964346035.1 uncultured Roseospira sp.
ATGCTCTGGGACGCATCGTACTGTACAGCGCCGATCCCGACCTTGTAGACGCCAACGCCACGGTGCTGGAAACCGGAGACTTCGACCGCCTGGCCATCGCCAACCCGGCCACCGCCCCCTATGGCGCCGCCGCTGTCGAGGCCATCACGGCCCTCGGCCAACTCGATGCCCTGGCGCCGAAGATCGTGCGCGGCGACAGCATCGCCCAGACCCACCAGTTCATCATGACCGGAAACGCGGCCTTGGGCTTCGTGGCGCTGTCGCAGGTGGCGGGGCACGACCAGGGCTCACGCTGGCTGGTGCCGACGGACCTTTATGCGCCCATACGCCAGGACGCCATCCTGCTGCAGCGCGGTGCCGACAACACGGCGGCGCGAGACTTCCTCGCCTTCCTGAAGGGACCGGCCGCCACCGCAATCATGGCGCGCTATGGCTATGGCACGGAATAGTCCGTCATGGATGAGATGACTCAGGCCATCTGGCTGACCCTTCGCCTGGCGCTCGTGACAACGGCGCTGCTGCTGATCGTCAGCACGCCCGTTGCCTGGTGGCTGGCGCGCTCGCGCGCCTGGTGGAAGGAAGCCGTCGGCGCCATCGTCACGCTGCCGCTGGTACTGCCACCGACCGTGCTGGGGTTCTATCTGCTGATCGCCTTCAGCCCCACCAGCCCGCTGGGCCGGGCGGCCACGTCACTGTTCGGCCAGGCTCTGCCGTTCTCGTTCGAGGGTCTGGTGGTGGCCTCGGTCGTCGCCTCCCTGCCCTTTGCCGTGCAACCGATCCGCAACGCCTTCGAGGCCGTCGGGGAACGCCCGCTGGAAGTCGCCGCCACATTGCGCGCCTCCCCCTGGGACCGCTTCCTGACGGTCGCCGTACCGCTGGCGCGGGGCGGCTTCCTGACCGGGGCCGTCCTGGGCTTTGCCCACACCGTGGGCGAATTCGGGGTCGTGCTGATGATCGGCGGCAATATTCCGGGCGAAACCAAGGTGGTCTCCGTGGCCATCTATGATTACGTCGAAACCCTGCAGTGGCGGCGGGCCCACCTGTTGGCCGGTGGGCTGGTGGCGTTCTCCTTCCTGGTCATCCTGGCTGTCGGCCTCGCGGGACGGCGCGTGGGCGGGTGGTCGGGCCGATGACGGAGGGACTGCATGCGCGCTTTTCCGGGCGACTGGGCGCCTTTTGCCTGGATGTCCGCTTTGACGCCCCGGCGCGCGGTGTCACCGCGTTGTTCGGCCCCTCGGGCTGCGGCAAGACCACCGTGTTGCGGTGTGTCGCCGGGCTGACGCGATTGCGCGACGGCGCCCTGTCGGTGGCCGGCGAGACCTGGCAGGATGGCCGCCGAACGTTCCTGGCGCCGCACCGACGTCCGATCGGCTATGTGTTCCAGGAAGCCAGCCTGTTTGCCCACCTTTCCGTCACGGACAACCTGACCTATGGCCTTCGCCGGTCCGGACACACCCCCCGGCGGGTCGGCCTTGACGACGTGGTGGACCTTCTGGGGCTGGCCCGCCTGCTGGCGCGTCCCACGGCCGTGCTGTCGGGTGGCGAACGCCAGCGCGTCGCCATCGGGCGCGCGCTGCTGTCGCAACCGCGCCTGCTGTTGATGGACGAGCCACTGTCGGCCCTGGACCGGGCCAGCAAGGCGGACATTCTGCCCTACCTTGAAACCCTGCATGATGCGCTCGACATCCCGGTCCTGTACGTCACGCACGACCTGGCCGAGGTGGAACGCCTGGCCGATACCCTGGTCCTGATGGAGGCCGGCACGGTGCGCGCGCTCGGCCCGGTCAGCGATCTGGCCGCCGACCCGGGGTTACCGCTGGCCGGCCTGCCGGACGCCGCCGAGGTGCTGGAGGCGACGGTGGAGTCGGTGGACGTCGATTACGGGCTCATGTCCGTCGCGGTGGCCGGCGCCAGCCTTCAGGTTCCGGCCACCGGCGCGCGCCCGGGCCAGCGCCACAGGGTTCGCATTGCCGCCGCCGACGTCTCATTGTGCCGAACGCCGCCGGCGGCGGGCGCCTTCAGCATATTGAATGTGCTGCCGGCGCGCATTCGCGAGGCGACCGCCTCAGACAACCACCTGGTGACCGTGGTCCTTACCCTGGGTGCGGACGGCGCCGGCGCACCCCTGCTGGCCCGCATCACGCGCAAGTCCTGGGACCAACTGGGTCTGGCGCCCGGGCTGCCCGTCCACGCCCTGGTCAAGGGCGTGGCCCTGCTGGACGCACCGCCGGCCGACAATCCGCCGCCGCCGCCTTGAGACGCGCCGGCGGATGGGGCATGCTCCCGGCCTCGCGGTCAACCTACCTGAAACGGGAGCCAACACCGATGGGCCAGAACCCGCTCAGCATCGCCATCCTGGGTGCCAGCGGCTACACCGGCGCGGAGCTTGTGCGCCTGCTGCATGGCCACCCCGCCGCCCGCCTGAGCCTGCTGACGGCGGACCGCCGCGCCGGCCAGCCCATGCGCGCGGTGTTCCCGCATCTGGCGGCGTTCGACCTGCCCGGTCTGGTGGCCATCGACGACGTCACCGACTGGTCCGGCGTGGACGTCGTGTTCTGCGCCCTGCCCCACGCCACCACCCAGTCCGTCATTGCCGGCCTGCCCGATCATCTGAAAATCGTTGACCTGTCGGCGGACTTCCGGTTGTCGGACGGGGAAGTCTATGAAAAATGGTACGGCGTCGAACACAAAGCCCTTGAATTGCAGAAAACAGCCGTCTACGGCCTGACCGAACTGGATCGTGCCAGCGTGGCCGACGCCCGCCTGGTGGCGAACCCGGGCTGCTATCCGGTTGGACCTCAGCTTTCGCTGGTACCGCTGATCGAGGCCGGGCTGATCGAGCCCGACGATATCATCATCGACGCCAAGTCCGGCGTCACCGGCGCCGGGCGGAGCCCCAAGGAGGGCCTTTTGCACGGCGAAGTCTCGGAAGGCATGCACGCCTACGCGGTCGCCAGCCACCGTCACGCCCCGGAGATCGAACAGGGCCTGAGCCGAGCCGCCGGCCGGCCACTGCTGGTCAACTTCACGCCCCACCTGATACCCATGAACCGGGGCATTCTGTGCTCGGTCTATGTCCGCGCCCGGGACGGCGCCGATGCGGCCGCGCTGCTGGCGGCGCTGGGCGATCGCTTCGCCGGCGAGCCTTTCGTGAAGGTACTGCCCGCCGGCACCGCGCCGCACACCCGTCATGTGCGCGGCACCAACCTGTGCCTGATCGGCGCCGTGGACGACCGTCTGCCGGGTCGCGTCATCCTGCTGACCGTCATTGACAACCTGGTCAAGGGGGCGGCGGGACAGGCCATCCAGAACATGAACGTCATGTGCGGCCTGCCGGAGACGGCGGGCCTGGACCTGGTGCCCATGTTCCCCTGACGGACGCCAACGCCCCAGCGCGAGGAGGTTTCCATGCGGCCCATCATCCTGCCTTATCGCGGCGTCTGGCCGACCATCGACCCGGATGCCTTCATCGCGCCGGGCGCGGTGGTCATCGGCGACGTCGTCATCGGTGCCGGCTCCGGTATATGGTTCGGCTGCGTGGTGCGCGGAGACGTCCACGAGATCCGGATCGGCAGGGATACCAACATCCAGGACGGCTCCGTCGTTCACGTCAGCAAGGGCACCTTCGGCACCTACATCGGCGACGGCATCACCATCGGCCACAAGGCGCTGATCCACGCCTGCACCCTGGAGACGGGCTGCTTCATCGGCATGGGCGCGACCGTCATGGACGGCGGTGTAGTGGAGGCCGGAGCCATGGTGGCCGCCGGCGCCCTGGTCACCCCCGGCAAGCGGGTGACCGGCGGAACGCTGTGGGCCGGCAGCCCGGCCAGGCCCAAGCGCGACCTGACCCCCGACGACACCGACGGCTGGCCGGCCCAGGCCGCCCACTATGCCGCGCTGGGGCGCGAATACAGCGCGGCGCTGGCCGCGGGCGAGACCTGAGCCCGGCCGGTGAGCGCCGCCCTGGACCCCCCCGCCGGGCCACTGCTGGTGCTGCAATCGCACGCCCCGGACCCGCCCGCCTGGCTGGCCCGCTGCCTGGACAGCGTGGCCGCCTGGGCGGTCCGCTGCGGCCACGCCCGGCGGATCGAGGACGACGCCCTGTTCGATCGCCTGCCGCCCGCCCTGCGCGCCGGGCCGGAGCGCCGCGGGCCGGTCCTGGCCGACCTGGCCCGCCTGCTGTGGATCCGCGAGGAAGTCGCCTCCGGGCACTGGCATCGGGTGGCCTGGCTGGATGCCGACGTATTCGTGTTCGACCCGGCCCGCCTCGACCTTTTGGCCTCGGCCACGCACGCCTTCGGGCGCGAGGCGTGGGTGGAGGGGGGGCCGTCGACCGGGCGGCCGCGGGTTCGCCGCCACGTCCACAATGCCGTGTGCGTCTTCGGCCCCGATGACCCCGTGCTGCCGTTCCTGATTCACGTGGCCACGCGGGTGCTGGAGCGCGCCCGCCCGGCCAGCACCGCGCCGCAGCTCATCGGACCCAAGCTGCTCACCCACCTGCACGGGGTGGCTGACTTTCCGCTCATCGAATCGGTCGGCATGGCCAGCCCGGCCGTGCTGCGCGACCTGGCCTCACCGGCGGGTGATGGACCGGCCTGGCGAGCGCTGAGGAACGCTCACGCCGGGCCGCTCGCGGCGCTCAATCTATGTGCCTCGCTGGTCGGGCGCGCGTCTGATGGGGTGACAGTCACGGACGACCTGCTCCACGCCGCCATGGCCCGGCTGCAAGACACCGCCAGCGCGGCCCTGCCACCAAGGGCGCCTTCCTCAACGCTATAGCCCGCCGCTTCGATCCAGGCAGACGAAGCACACCGCGGCCCGTCTGGATCAAGGCCCTACCCCAGGAACCAGGTCTGCTCCGCCTCGCCCCACAGCGCGTGCCCCAGATTGACCTCGCCCGCCCGCGCATGGGTGGGGTCCAGGCGCTGGCCCTGAAGGCGCAGGCGACTGGCGGCGCCGTTCTCCATCACACCCACCAGCGCCAGCGCCAGCGCATAATAGCTGCCCGCCTCCGCAGGGTTCAGCGCGATGGAGTCCTTCAGGAGCCTGATCGCCTCCTGGTCCCGCCCCATCAGCATAAGGGCGCGCGACCAGAGCGCCCGGTATCGCACGTTGCCGGGCGCGATCCGCGCCGCGTGCCGCGACGCCGCCTCTGCCACCCGGATGTCCCCCAGGTCGATCTCGAAGCGGCCGAGCGCCTCGTATGCTTGCGCCAGCCCCGGCGCCAGCGTGATGGACCGGACCATGGCGGCGCGCGCGGCCACGAAATCGCCGCGCTCCAGGTAGTGGGCGCCGAGTTGCAGGTTCAGCAGCGCCGGCGCCCGGTCGCGACCGACATGGCGGGCCAGAAGCGTCACGGCCTCATCGGGCCGGCCCGTCCGCCCCAACAGCAGCGCCAGACGAAAGCGCGCCGGGTGATAGCCCGGTTCGGAGGCGAGGCAGAACCGATAGGCGGCCTCGGCCTCCGTGTCCCGTTCCTGGCGGACCAGAACCTGAGCGCGCAGATAGTTGAGCATGGCGGAGCCCGGGATCATCCGCAGACCAGCCGCCACGGAGGTCAGGGCCAGCTCGTATTCGCCTTCGCGCGACAGGCTGTCCACCAGCAGCGCCCAGACCCGACTGTCCGTCGGCCTGACCCTGGCGAGACGGAACGCCGCCACCACGCAGGCCCGATAGCCGCCCAGCCGGTGCAGGCGGACGATATCGTTGACGGGATCACTGGCCTCCGACAGCGGGTCCGCGACCGCGACCAGATCCTGGTCGGTGGTGTCAACGGGGGAAGCGGTCCATTCGGCAAGGGTCATGGCGGCCTCTTGGTCTGATCCGGGCGGTCGAGACGAACATCGGTTCCCCGTCAGGTGGGATAGAAGAGATGGCGCCAGTGCGCGCCGTCCCGCAACGCCGCGCCCCGCTGCTCCCGGCCCGCGCCGCAGCGGGCCAGCAGGCGCGCCAGATGCGCCGGCCGGCGCCAGACAAACACCCTGTCGAAACGGACCAGATCCGGATCGATCGCCTGCAATGCCTTGACCACGCCAGGGTCCGGAACGCACACAAGGAACGTCGCCTTCGGCCACAGAACCCGCAGAACGGGAAGCTCGCGCGGGTCGGCGCTGACGTAAAGGCCCCTGCCCTGGGTGGACATCCTGAGGCTGACGCGCTCCATGTTCGACCAGGCGGCGCGCAGGAAGGGGCCGTGCTCGGCGATGCGATCCAGGGTCGGAAAACCGCTCCCGGCCTGCTCCAGCTTGGCCAGGTTGTCCATCAGGCGGCCCAGAAAATCGGTCCAGACCGGGGTCCTGTCGATCATCGTGGACAGCACCAGCCCGATGTCTTCGGACCCGCGCGGTGGCAGGGTGAACAGGAACGTGCGGGCGCCGCCCACCTCCTGTTCGGCCATGACAGTCTCTGGTCCGATCCGCCCCCAGGGCGCGGGCTGCTCCCGCACGGCGGCCAGCATGGCCTCGATATCGGCGCCCAGGTCGGCGTCGGCATCCACCAGGCAGGCGGCCCCCAGCGGCGAATCGGGCCGCCGCCCCAGCCGAAGGTCGCCGCGCCGGACCAGATAGGCGCCGGGATGCCCGGCCCCGCGCAGACCGCGCACACCGCGATCCGCCCCGGCCTTGACCTCGGCCGGACCGAGGCCGAACAGGCAGTAGACCCGTTCCGCCAGGCGTTCATCCACGCCGGGACAGGACCGGGCATTGAGAAGCCAGGCCTTGGCGTCGGCCACCTGATTGCGCGCCAGCGCCAGGCAATGGCGCAGATAGAACAGGTGGGCGCTGAACCGCCGGGTGCTCATCAGGGCATCGATGGTCAGTTCCGCATACCTCAGCTCGCCTTTGTGAATGGCCTGGATCACCGCGCAAACCATCTGCGCCTCGCTCATGTCCGACGTGATGAACACATGCGATGGCGCGCCCGCCACGGACGGATGGACATGAATCAGCAGCCGGCAGAAAACGTACCGGTGCAGAGGGTCGGCGAAGGACTCCGGAATGGTCCGGTTGAGGACATCGGCCAGGCAGTCCTGAACCAGCGCCGCCAGCCTGAGCACCATGGCGCGCGCCTCCGCCGAGCCGGACCCGTCGGCAGCGAGGCCGTCGGC